>JBEPWN010000007.1:0-25573 GCA_041642395.1 Marinilabilia sp.
AATAGTGCTTTTCCCGGAAGAGTTTGAGAAAACACCAAAGAAGAGCGTTAAGCGATATAAGTATTTGTCATAATATCATTTTTCCATGGAAATCATTACACTTGTAGAAAACCTTTCTTATCAGCAAGGCTTAAAAGGGGAGCATGGTCTTTCTTTTTTGATAAAAGTTGATGGCAAGCAAATTCTTTTTGATGCCGGACAGACTAATTTACTGGCAGATAATGCCAAAGTGCTTGATATTGATTTGGCTTCCGTTGATGCTGTGGTTATCAGTCATGGGCATTATGATCATACAGGTGGGTTGGAATCATTTTTTGAAATTAACCACCATGCACCTGTTTGGATTAAGTCAGCTGCTTTTGACGACAAGTTTTCCGGGTCGCACGGCGGACTTCGTTTTGTGGGAATGGATAAAACCATTATGGAAAAATACCGGCATCGTTTTCGTTTCGCTGAAGGAAATATAGAGATTGCTCCCGGATTAAAAATCATTACAGACATCAGCCATTATTATCCCTTTGAGCAGTCATCATCAACTATGATAGTGAAAAAAGGCAATCAGGAGGAATCAGATCCTTTTGAAGATGAATTGTTTATGTTGTATGATCACCCACACGGGCTTACCGTTTTTGCTGGTTGCGCACACCTGGGCATTGGAAATATTTGCCGTACAGCTATGGAGGTCACTGGTAATAATCACATCGGACTGGTGCTTGGAGGAACTCACCTTAAAGGAGCCTCAGGGGGACGAATAGAACAAACCATAAATGCTTTTTCCGATCTGGAAGTTGATCATTTCGGACTTTGTCATTGTACCGGACTACCTGCTTTTATCGCCTTTTCTCAAGCGTTTGGTGGGCGGGTGAGATATGCCCATGTTGGAACACATTTTTCTCCCTATGATTAAAGGACATTGCTCTTTTTGATGTAATTGATGTATGAGTATGAAAGATTGTTTTTTTCATCCTTAAAGGGACCTTTTGTACTTTCAATTTTCCATTTGCCGGGATCAATTTCAGGAAACCATGTGTCGATATGATCAAAATGATGATGGATCAGTGTAAGATAAATTTTGTCGGCAACAGGAAGAAAGAGATTGTAAATTTCACCGCCCCCTATCACAAAAACCTTCTCATCTTTTTGGCATATGGCTTGCAAATCTTTCGGTTTGCTGATCACTTCGCATTGGGGAGCGCTGTAGCCGGGTTGGCGTGTTAGTACAATATTCCGGCGGTTTGGGAGTGCTCCTTTCGGCAAAGCTTCAAAAGTCTTCCTGCCCATAACAACTGTATGCCCTTTGGTGAGCAATTTGAATCTCTTAAGGTCGGCACTGATAAAGGCTGGCTGGTCGCCATTTATACCGATGCCGTTGTTTTCGTCAACTGCTGCAATGAGAGATAAATACATAAAATATCTGCTAAATTGAGATTTGACCTTTTATGTGTGGATGCGGGTCATAATCAGTGAGTGAAAAATCTTCATATTTAAAGTTGTCAATACTGTGAACTTTACTGTTTATGGACATCGTTGGCAGATGCCGGGTTGAACGGGTTAGCTGAAGTTTCACTTGTTCGGTATGATTAAGATAAATGTGGGCATCGCCAAGTGTATGAATAAAATCTCCCGGCTCAAGATCCGTCACTTGGGCTACCATCAGGGTAAGCAGAGCGTATGAGGCTATGTTGAAAGGAACTCCGAGAAAGACATCAGCACTTCGCTGATAAAGCTGGCAACTTAGTTTTCCATCGGCCACATAGAACTGAAAAAGAATATGACATGGAGGCAGTTCCATGTCGTTAAGCTGTCCTACATTCCAGGCACTTACAATATGGCGGCGTGAGTCAGGATTTTTCCGGATAGATTCTATCACCTGTCCCAGTTGGTCGATATGTCCTCCATGATAATCGGGCCATGAACGCCACTGGTAACCGTATATGGGGCCAAGTTCTCCGTCCTCACGGGCCCATTCATTCCATATTCGAACCCCGTTGTCCTGTAAATACTTAACGTTGGTACTGCCCTTAATAAACCATAATAACTCATGTATGATTGATTTCAGATGCATTTTTTTTGTGGTCAGAAGAGGAAATCCGGTCTGAAGATCGAAACGCATTTGGTGTCCGAATACACTCATGGTACCTGTTCCCGTCCGGTCTTCTTTGGTGACACCTTCCTCCAGTACTCTTCTGAGTAGTTCTTTATATTGTTTCATAGATGCATTAAATTAATGTTGTTGCCCTGGATTCAATTCTATAATGGTTGAAATGGGGAAATGATCAGAATAATCAATTTTATGACGGGTAAAATTGAAAGAATTAAATTCCTTATTGTGAAAAATGTAATCGATACGAAGCGATGGCAGTCGTCCGTTATAAGTACCGCTCATGCCTGATCCTGACTCGCGAAAGGCATCTTTCAGGTTACCACGCATTTTTCGGTACACATACGAGATGGGGATGTCGTTAAAATCGCCGCAAACAATAACGGGATAGGGTGAATTTTCGATGTGAAGCGATAGTATTTCAGCCTGATTGGATCGTTGCCTGAAAGCCCGGGACATTTTGCTGATGATTTGCTGGATGCCCTCTCTCTGTTGATCGTTTATTTCAAACTTAAGGCTATCAATTATGTTGAAATCATGTTCTTTAAAGCCAATGGATTCCAGATGGTTGTTAAACACACGAATGACACGGCCATTAATATTAACATCCGTGAAAACAGACATGTTTTTGCTTTGCCCAAATGGCACAGATCCTTTGTTAATAATCGGATATTTCGAAAAAGTTGCAATTCCGTAACCCGAACCGAGTTTATTGTCAAACTTATATTCCACATGTTGGTATCCCAGGGCACGGAAACGGGCTCTGACCTGGTTTGGCGAATAATTTTCTTTTTTTGTGGAAGTGAAATATTCCTGGAGGCATAAAATGTCGGGATCTTCCTTCCGGATGAAGTCAAAAATAGCCTCAGGTGTGTTTTCACCTTGCGACCATTCGTAAAAATCAAACATCCGGGAATTATAGCTCATTAGTTTTACAGGAGTATTGAGTTGATCGGGACCTTGAGTACCGGCGAGTTGGAAGGTATTGCTCCAATGGTTCCAGGTCAGAGCCAGGGCAATAAGGGGGATGACTAATTTTTTGTTGCGCCGTACAACGTGAAGGGCCATGATAATCAGGTTCAAAACCCAAAGAGCCGGGAATAAGAATCCCATGAAAGTGAGGATATGTATTTTTGCCGGGCTGACATAAATAATGGCCACTGATGCCAGTAACAGGAGTGCTAAGGCTAATGTAACAAATAATGATATGGATTGGAATAAATGTTTCACCACATTGATGATTTAGTTTTCCTGGCTGGCATTAAAAAGTGTTTTCTTTTCCTCCTTCGATAAGCTGTCATATCCGCTGTTTTTGATTTTTTCAAGAATGCGGTCCAGCTCTTTTTGATGTTCTATTTTTTGTTTATTGTATTCAAGGTCGCTCACCGGTCTTCTGTGAGTAACTTTCATGTTTGACTTTTTACGGAATAATCCGCCGGCCCGGCTTGCCGCTTTGTCGAAATAGTTTCCCGATATTTTGCCTTCAGATAGTTTCCATCCGTAATACAGACCGATGAGTGCTCCGCCAATATGGGCCAGGTGACCGCCAGTGTTGCTCATGCCGGGGATGCTAACCAGGTCAATGATAAAAGCACCGAGAGCGAGGTATTTTAGTTTCACTGGTCCGATTAGAAACAGATAAATAGAGAAGTCGGGCCGTACTCTGGCTACTGCAAATAATATTGCCATTACCGAGGCTGAGGCACCCAGTAAAATGGCTTCGCCATTGCCGGGATGAAAAGCCGGAAAAAAATTAAATGAAAGCAGATAGATGGCTGCCCCGGCAAGACCGCCCCAAATGTAAATGGTCAGAAGTTTGCGCTCATCAATCAGCTGAATAAACAAGCGTCCAAACCAATAAAGGTAAAGCACATTGAAAAGCAGATGGAAAAAATCGTAATGCAGAAACATATAAGTGAAGGGCGTCCATGGTCTGAACAACAAAGCCACTGGATCGGATGGGACTGAAAGCCAGCTGATGAAAATTTGTATGATTGACGGGGGTGCACCAAATAACATCAGAATTAATTGCGTCAGACGAATTCCTACAAATACTCCTACATTGATGTAAATGAGTTTTGTGAGGGTGGTACCTTCCCTGAATGATTCTTTTATTTCGTTCCAGATGCTCATACTGCAAATTAATAATTTATTCCTTTATTCTTCCAGTATTTTATAAGAATGAAACCAAAAAGCATTCCACCCAGGTGGGCCCAGTGTGCAACGTTGTCCATGGCAAAGTTTCGGACTCCCATGAACAATTCAATGACCCCGTATATGATCACAAAGTATTTTGCTTTGATTGGAATAGGAGGGAAAAGCAGCATTAATTGTGTGTTGGGGAACAGCATGCCGAATGCAAGCAGAATTCCAAAAACAGCCCCCGATGCGCCTACTGTTACAAAACTATTAAGATATGCATTGCGGTATTGAACCATAAATTCTTTGGAGAGCCCAATGGCGCGATCGGGATTGCTGTGGATAAACTGGTTATATGATTCGGCAAATTGGTCGTATTGCTGCTTCATTTCCATTGACCTTATCTCCAGATGCTGGTTCAGGAAATCCTGTAAATTCTCATGCGAAGCATTATTTAAGTAATGGGTTATGGCATTCATGACGGGCATTACTTCAAGATATTGAGTGAAAATATGGATGAGGGCCGCTCCAATGCCTGTTACAAAATAATATATTAGAAATCGTTTTGTCCCCCACACCGTTTCAAGCATGCGTCCAAACATGAAGAGGGCAAACATATTAAAGAATAGATGAAAAAATATTATTCCGGTGTTGGGTGAAAAATAGGCATGTAAAAACATGTAGGTCACCAACTGAAAAGGATTGAATGCCTCAGCTGTAGGCAGGTGGAGCCCCAAATAATCTTCTAAGCGAATTCCAAAGGAGCTGAAAAATACAAGGCTGGCTACGTAAAATATAGCATTAAGAATTATCAGATTTTTTACTGCGGGCGTGAGTCCGCCAAATGGTGATGCGCCTATATTCATTGTAATTTGATAAAGTTAAATAATTGAATGTGTGGGGTCACAATTTCAGTGCCATGTTGTGTTTGGGTCAATATGTCGTTTTAATGGAATCTTTTTTCCAGTTCATCATTTTCCAATATGGAAAAAACTGTTTTTCCTGTTGGGGTATAATTTGGGGCTGCACAAAGAAACAGTTTATTGATCAATTCCGCCATCTCTGTTTGCGATAAAATTTCGCCGGGTCGCATACAGGCATTTATTGCCATTAAAGTGGCCAGTTGTTCCTTCATTTCTCTGCCGGTGTCCACCTCCCCGTTTTTGAATGCACTTATAATTGAGTCAATAAGTTTCGGGGCATTAATGTTTTTTACGATTGAAGGTTGACCTGTGATCAGGAAAGTCCGGTTTTCCTCTTCACTTAGCTCAAAACCAAGCAACTTAAGATCGTTATTGATTTCTCTGAGAAGAATGGCGTCTTCTTCATTAAATTGTATTTGTTCAGGAAACAGTGAATGTTGTGAAACAGACGCCCCGGCCTGAATGTTTTGTAAAAATGCTTCAAAAAGGATGCGCTCATGTGCACGTCGTTGATCAATGATCATGATGCCCGATTTTACTGAGGTAATTATGTATTTGTTTTTAATTTGAAAATAAAGGCTTCCTGTTTCTCTCTTTTCTGATGTGGCAAATGATCCTTGTTCGGGGTTTTCTTCCTGGTTCTCGTGTGAGGGCAGAATAACTGTTTCCATGTTATTTTCGCTGTCTTTCCAGTCAATGCCGGGCGATTTTTCAAAACCCTGATACAATGATTCCCAGTTCGGATTAGAGGATGTGTTTCGGGATGGATTGGTTCTGTTGCCTTCCATGTCGAAAGGATTGTAATTCGGATTTATCCTGACCGAAGGCATTGGAATGGGCTCTCCTTTATTAATGGTGGGAATGCTGATCTCATCGGTCTGATTAAAATCGATGGAAGGCACCATGTTAAATTTCCCGAGGGCTTCGCGCACAGTGGCGTTTACAATCTTCCAAACGGATCGTTCATCTTCAAATTTTATTTCTGTTTTGGTGGGATGAATATTCACATCAATGATGGCCGGGTCCACTTCAAAAAAGAGAAAATACGGGGGCGTGTGTTCGGCCTGCACCAGATTTTCGTATGCAACGGTAACTGCCTTGTGCAGGTATGGGTTGCGCATGTAGCGGTCGTTCACAAAAAAGAACTGATCGCTCATGCTCTTTTTCGCTGCCTGGGGCTTACCGATAAAACCGGAAATATTGATCAAAGATGTGTTTGTTTCTACCGGCACAAGTTGTGGACTTGTTTGTTTACCTATTATGGATATGATGCGCTGACGCAAATTGGAAGCTGTCAGGTTAAAGAGTTTTTGTTCGTTGTGGGTGAGTGAAAATGAGATGTTCGGGTTTGCCAGTGCAATGCGCTGAAATTCACTTATGATGCGACGTAATTCCGTGGCATTGGTTTTCAGAAAACGGCGACGAGCCGGCACGTTAAAGAAAAGGTTTTTTACCATAAAATTGCTGCCAGGCTGGCATGCCACAGGTTCCTGGCTTTCAACTTTTGATCCTGAAATTTCGATGTAAGTTCCCAGTTCCTTCTCATGAGGACGTGTCCTTAATTCTACCTGAGCTACCGCTGCAATGGATGCAAGGGCTTCACCCCGGAATCCCATGGTACGAATGGCAAATAAATCGTTGGCGGTTCGTATTTTTGAAGTGGCATGGCGTTCAAAAGCCATGCGGGCATCGGTCTCGGTCATGCCACACCCGTTGTCGATGATCTGCACCAATGTCCTGCCGGCATCTTTAACGATAATTTGTATTTCGCTGCTGCCAGAATCTACTGAATTTTCCACCAATTCCTTGATGATGGAAGCCGGACGCTGGATTACTTCACCAGCAGCAATCTGGTTGGCTACCGAATCGGGGAGTAACTGAATAATATCTGACATCTTCTTTCCTCTCTATGCTTCTGAATATTCGATTTTTTGCTGGTTGGATACCCGGAGGGGGTTTTTACATAAAAAACTGTTCGTACCACTCATGAGCAGAATTCAGCAAATAATAAAAAAATGCAAACAGCACGATTAATATTATTACGAGCCTGATGTTTGATTTTTTCCGCTCACTGCGGCCCACTTCAAAATGCGGCTTCATGCGGCTGCGCATTCCTCCACGAATCCTTTCGGTATATCCGCGGCCCTCCTTTTCATCTACCGGTAATCCCATCTCTTTCCTTATGCGACGTTCCCTTTCGTTGCTTTTTTCTTTATCGGGGTTATAGTAAATGGGATCATACTGAAATTTGCGGTGTCTGGGTATTTTAATAAAGCTGTACTTCATAACTCTCTATTTTGATTATACAAAAGTAATAAATCCATAATTCTTTCCGGCCTTTTGTTGAGGACTTCGGAAAGAAACGGGTTCCAGGGATAAAAGTAATTTTTGTTTTCTTATTTGCTTACAATTATTTTGCCATGATCTGTTGTTCAGATAACTACTGTTACTCTTTATATATTTTATTTTTTTGTTTACCTTGCCCTGGAAAAAACTTAATCTTATGCTTGTTAAAACTTTTGGAGCTGCAGTGACAGGGATTGATGCCATTACCATTACCATAGAAGTAAATGTTACGCGGGGCATTCGTTTTTTTCTGGTGGGACTGCCTGATAATGCAATTAAGGAAAGTCAGCAGCGAATTGAATCTGTTTTTAAAGAGATGGGTCATAAATGGCCCGGAAAACGAATCGTTGTTAATATGGCACCTGCCGATACCCGGAAGGAAGGCTCGGCTTACGACCTTCCTATTGCTCTTGGAGTATTGGCTGCCGACGAGCAAATTACGGCAGAACACATCAGCGATTATATGATGATGGGGGAACTTTCCCTGGATGGATCCATTCATCCCATCAAGGGTGCCCTGCCCATTGCGTTGCAAGCCAGGGCCGATGGGTTTAAAGGGTTTATTGTTCCCATTCAAAATGCTCGTGAAGCTGCAGTAGTAGAAGGACTTGATGTATATGGAGTGGAATCTTTCAGCGAAGTAGTGGATTTTCTTTCCGGTCAGAAAAAACTTGCTCCTGTTGTTGTGGATACCGAAGCTGAGTTTTTAAAAGAACAGATCTGCAGTGAATTTGATTTTACTGACGTGAAAGGTCAGGAAAGTGTAAAGCGAGCACTGGAAGTATCAGCAGCCGGAGGGCATAACCTTATAATGATTGGTCCTCCCGGATCGGGAAAGTCGATGCTGGCTAAGCGCTTACCAACCATTTTACCTCCTCTTACTCTTGATGAAGCATTGGAAACAACCAAAATACATTCAGTGGCTGGAAAATTGAATGGTAATATTTCGTTGCTGACACGCCGTCCATTTCGATCTCCGCACCACTCCATCTCTGATGTGGCCCTGGTCGGGGGCGGATCTTTTCCCCAACCCGGAGAAATTTCCTTGTCGCACAATGGCGTGTTATTTTTGGATGAATTGCCTGAATTTAAGCGGACAGTTTTAGAAGTGATGCGTCAGCCGCTGGAGGATCGTACCATCTCAATTTCAAGGGCACGTTTTACCGTGGATTATCCCGCCAGTTTTATGATGGTGGCCAGTATGAATCCATGTCCCTGTGGGTTTTATAATCACCCGGAGAAAAGATGCGTATGCAGTCCGGGAGTTGTGCAAAAGTATCTCAGTCGTATTTCGGGTCCTTTGCTCGATCGTATTGATCTGCATATAGAAGTTGTTCCCGTTCCGTTCGATAAACTTGCCGAGCAACAACCTGCAGAAAGCAGTGCCCTCGTTCGGGCCCGTGTTATGCATGCCCGTTCTGTTCAGTCAAAACGATACAAAAATCATCGTCAGGTACACTGTAATGCACAAATGAGCAGTCGGCTACTTGCCAAATATGCCACTCCGGATGAAAATGGACAGGCTATCCTGAAAAATGCCATGGAAAGACTTGACTTGTCGGCACGTGCCTATGATCGCATACTCAAGGTTTCCCGGACCATAGCGGATCTCGAAGGTTGCCCGACCATTGAAGCCCATCATGTGGCCGAGGCTGTTCAGTACCGAAGTCTTGACCGCTCAGGTTGGGCTGGCTAATTATATGTAATGCTCTGCTTTTCAATAATGGAATGATAGCAGAAGTGATACTCTCCATTGGTGGATTGCGAATGATTCCTTACAGGTAATAACCAGGAGTTGCCAGCTATGTCTTTACAACTGATATTGACTAATTTCTAAAACTATTTATTTTACGTCTAGACTAAAGTAGCTGATAGCTTTTTGTAAGTGCTCAATTTCTGCGGAAAAGCTATGAGCTAAGCCATTGATATTTTCTGATGTCTGTGCATTCATCTGTGATACTTTGTCCAGTTCCATCAGTGCATTATTTATCTGATTGGCTCCGGCATCCTGCTCCTTGGATGCTGCCGAAATTTCTAGAACAAGTTCATTAGATTTATTGATTTTAGGCAACAGTTCGGCAAAAATCTGCATGGCATTTCGGGCACTATCCACACTGTTAGTCGACAATTGATTGATTTTTGATGCATTTATTCTGCTTCGTTCAGCCAGCTTCCTTACTTCCGTGGCTACCACAGCAAATCCTTTACCCTGTTCACCTGCCCTTGCGGCTTCGATCGCTGCGTTGAGAGATAAAATATTGGTCTGTTTGGCAACATCTTCGATGAGTACCACACTTTCGTAAATATTTTCGATAGCCTCCACTGCCTCCTTCAGGATCCTTTCGCCGTTTTGGGCATCCCCGGCAGCTTCCGCCACCAGTTTTTCGGTCTGACGGGCATTGTCTGCATTTTGGCTTATGTTGGAACTCATTTGTTGCATGGATGCCGATAGCTCTTCTGTTGAACTGGCCTGTTCAGTGGCACTTTCGGACAACGAGGCAGCAGAATTGCTCATGTCTTCACTTCCTACATGTACTGTTTGTGCTGCATTCTTAGCCTGATGAATCATGAGCGATATCTGATCTTTCATCGATTCAAAAGCATTTGCCAGTTGGCCCAGTTCATCTTTACGGGTGGAGAAAGACTCTCGTATTTTTCCGGTTAGGTTTCCATCGGCAAACTGGCTGGCCAACGAAGATATTTCAACCAGCGGTGCGGTGATGCTACCAGACAGCCACAATACCACAAATATGGTAATTGTGAGGAAGATGATGCTAAGGATGATGCTGCTGGTCTTAATGGGTTCAATGATTTCCAGCAACTCTGTGGTTGGAGCCATTAATACAGTTGTCAGTCCTGTATTTCCTACCGGCATTGAAACCATCTCAAAGTCGGTGCCTTCATATTCAGCTCCATTTATAATTATGTTCTCTTTTGCTCCCAGTATCTGGTTTTGTAGTTTACTTCCCAATATGGAATTTAGGTTCGTATTGATCTCTTTTTCATCTGCCGAAATCAATATCTTGCCGAAATTGTCAACCATCCACATGCGGCTGTTCTCCGTTATGCGTTGGCTGTTGAAAACGGCAATAATTTTTGAGGGGCTAACACCTACACCAGCGACTCCGGTGGGATTGTCAGAATTTCCCATCAGAACATTGTAGAAGAAAAATGTTTGGTCTAATTCGGCATTGTAATCGTAATTCAGAGCACTTTTCTTACCCGATTGAAGGGACTCGAAAAACCAGGAATCATCAGTGTCGTCTGAGTCAACAGTATCAATTAGTTTAAAATTATCCGTGTAGTAGTTCCCGGTATATTTGTTGACGGCAAATACAGAGGGATATCCCATTTTTTCTGCAAACATGTCAATTTTGCTTAATGCCAGTTGCTTCAAACTGGTATCTTTTTCTGCGGATTGAAACCATTTAAGCAATAATGGATCATCGGCCAGAGCCAGAGAGGTTTCCATTCCTTTCTCCAGTTGTGTTTTCAATTCGCTCTGGGATGCCTCAACAAATGCTGTTAACTGCTTTTCTCTGACGTCTTTCAGTAAGGTTCGTTTTACGGTGGAGTAGCTGATGACCGATTGAATCACTATGATAGCTGCGATAAGAATTCCGAATGAGATCAGTAACTGATCTCTTAACCGCGTGAAGCGATTAAGTGAAGCAAAATTTAAACCCATATTAACCTAAGTTCATTGTTAAAGGAGATCATACGGCATTTCTGTGTGAGAGTTAACTGGTTTATGTTTTTTTAAGGTTTTGTTGCTTTTTATTGCGACCTTAAAACCAAAATGTTAGAATAGGCTAATAAAATTATTTCGGGAGCAGAAAATGGCAAGTCAGCTCTTTATGATTATATTTGTTTTTGTTGCAGTGCGCTTAGCAGGCAGAGATTGCTTCGCTACTTTTGTTGTAATGACATATTGGTTTTTTGAAGGCTTTTGATGTGTGATAGTCCGTGAATCTTTTGGAAGGGACTGTCAGTCAATTAGTTAAATTTAAATCACTTAAGTTCTTAAGAGGTTGTTTTTCAATATGATATAATCTATCTAACATCTAATATCTGGCATCTAAAAATCTAACCATCTATTGGATGTGTAAATAAGAAAAAAACAGACAAAATTAGTTTTGACAGGTGTTTGTAAAAGTGAAAAAAATGTCTGATAATTCAGTAATTATTGTGGCCGGTGGTAGTGGCGTTCGTATGGGAAATGATATTCCAAAGCAGTTTCTCCCGGTAGGGGATCTTCCGGTTTTGATGCATACCATTAATCGTTTCACCTCCTACAATTCAACCATGAAAATAGTATTGGTACTGCCCGCCGGTCAATTTAATTACTGGGAGGCATTGTGTCGCAGGCATGATTTTAAAGCTTTGCATTTGCTGGTAGAAGGAGGGGACACGCGTTATCAAAGTGTGAAAAACGGGTTAAATGAAATTGATGACGCTGGGTTGGTAGCTGTGCATGATGGGGTAAGACCTTTTGTGAGCCGGGAAACCATACATCGTTGTTTTCATGCTGCCGGTTTATCCGGAGCTGCCATACCTGTAGGGCAAATGGTTGAATCCATTAGGAAACTGGTGGGATCAAAAAGTGAAATGAGATATCGCGATTCATATCGTACAGTCCAAACACCGCAAACCTTTAGGAGTTCGGTTTTAAAACATGCCTATCAGCTTCCATTCAGCCCTCGGTTCACAGACGATGCTTCGGTTGTGGAAGCGGCCGGATACGACATTACCCTGGTTGAAGGAAACCCTGAAAACATTAAAATTACTTCTCCATTTGACCTGGTAATTGCCGATGCTTTGCTAAAACAATAAGGCGCTATGGCATACGGTACATAAATGCGTTGATATTCATTCCGGCCCCGACCGAGGTCATCATTACGTAGTCTCCAGGATTTAAAGTGTGACCTTCCATCTGATTTTTAGCCACCAGGTCGTAAAGCGTGGGCACTGTCGCTACACTGCTGTTGCCGAATTTTCGGATTGTCATTGGCATGGTGGAAAAATCCGTTTCTTTTTGTCCGTAAAGTCGGAAGATGCGTTTCAATATGGCTTCATCCATTTTTGCATTTGCCTGATGGATTAATATTTTATTTACATCCTTAAGGTGAAGATTATTGATTTCAAGACATTCCTGAGCAACCAAAGGCACATACGTAAGCCCGTAATTATATACTTTACGCCCAAGCATTTTTATATATTTTGCATCCTGTTTTATTTCTTTGTTGAAAGAATCTCCCATAGCAAGAATATTGAGATGTTCTTCTGTATCGGTCCGAGCCACATGTTTCATTATCCCTACCGGTTCCTTGCTTTTCACTGCTTCTAATATAACTGCACCTGCCCCGTCGGCAAAGATCATGGAATCACGGTCATGAGGATCCATTGAGCGGCTAAGTGTATCTGCCCCAATCACGAGTGCACTTTTAGCATCTCCGGAACGCAGATAGTAGTTGGCCTGGATCATCGCCTGAGTCCAGCCGGGACAACCAAAAGTGATGTCGTAGGCTACAGTTTTTGGATTTTGGATGCCGAGTTTTTTCTTGACCCTGGATGCCAGGGTAGGTAATATTTCGGGATATAAACTGCCGCTTTTCATGTCACCCAGATTATGTGCTACTATAATATAATCGAGTTCCTCACGGTCAAATCCTGCATCTTCCAGAGCCTTTTCGGATGCAAAGGTAGCCAGATCAGAAGTGGTGTGCTTTTCTTCTGCCACCCGGCGTTCAGAAATGTCGGTGATTTGCTCAAATTTTGAAATAACTTCCTCTCCGGAGATATCTATTTTTGTGCCTTCCTCGTTGAGAAAAAGGCGATTAACAAAATCTTCATTGGGAACAACAACTGGAGGAACAAAACTGCCTGAACCGGTAATGATTGAATATATTTTTGACTGACTCATGTTTATAAATTGGTAATGATTGGTTTCTATTGATTGAAATATTTTAAACTCAGTTTTTCGCCATCCCATTGGGCATAGGAAAAATGGTGTACCCAGTCACCCAGATAACAAATTCGACTGTTCTTATTGAGCTGAAGATTTATGGCGACGTGTCTGTGGCCAAAAATGAAGTAATCAAAATGGTTTGTTAAGAGTTGATTTTTCGCAAATTTGAACAGCCACTCGTTTTCTTCTCCCTGGAATTTTGCGGAATTTGAATTTTGGTTTTTTTCACGGCTTTTACGGGACCAGAAATTGGCCATAGCTATTCCCGCATCCGGATGCAACCATTGAAACAATTTTTGTGCCACTCTATTAGTAAAAACGGCTTTAAGTATTCTGTAATTTTTTTCGTTGGGGGTGAGTCCGTCACCGTGTGCCAGGAAAAATAGTTTTCCGTCAATGGTTGTCCTGTAAGGCCCTTTGTGCACAATGACGCCGGTTTCACGGGGCAGATAGTCAAATACCCAAATGTCGTGGTTGCCGGTGAAAAAATGCACAGGAATACCTCGATCGGTCAGTTCGCATAATTTCCCTAAAAAACGTGTGTGCCCTTTGGGAACCACATGACGATACTCGAACCAGAAATCAAAAATGTCACCCATCAGGTAAACCTCACGGGCATTATCTTTAATGCTGTCGAGCCATGCTACAAAGCGTCTTTCGTGCTTACGAGGATCTTTGATGGTTGGCGCTCCCAAATGTACGTCTGAGGCAAAATAAATATTTTTTCTCTGCTCCAAAATCAGAATAATCGTTTCTTGTTTTCAGCCGACAAAGATATCTGTTTTTAATTTGATTTTCCAAAAAGTGGGATATCTTGTATTTGATTGCTGACTAGTGGAATCAGATGATAAAATATTCAAAAATAGAAACTGTTATGCAGATAAACCTAATGATATATTAATTTCAAAACCATAATTTACAGCAATTCGTTCAACCTGTCTTCAAGCATTTCGCCGAACAGATTTTTCCCAATAATCTCACCATCCCTGCTGATAAGGTAATTGGCAGGCAATTTACGAATATTGTAAAGTCTGGCCGGAAATGAATCGGTATATCTGAGATCACTCACATTGATCCACGGAAGTTTGTTTTTAATAATGGCGTTTTCCCAAAGTATTTTGCTGCGGTCAAGAGAAACCTGATAAATTTCAAATCCCTTATCATTATAGGTTTTATATATTGATTTAAGTTTCTCGTTTTCACGAAGAGAAGCATCGTCCCAGGAGGCCCAGAATGATAATAAAACAACTTTGCCCTTCAGCGAGGATAGTGCTATTTCTTCTCCATCTATTGTTTTTTCACTGATTTCAGGAATGGAAGCTTCTGCATTCTCTTCCAGTTCGAGCATTAATTTGTCTCTCTTTTCCTGTGCTTTTGCACTTAACACGTAATTGTATAGTTGCTTTACGCGTGGAGATTCCGGGTATAAAAGATTGAGACTGGTAGCGATGGTAGCAAAATACACCTGTTCCTTTTTATTCATTACATTAAGCACCATTGTATTGTCATTCAGTCTTTGAAATAGGCCATAGTAACTTGCAAAAGATCTGGGATTGTCCATTACAAAGGAACCAATGAAACTTTTGTACTCGTCAAGAGCAGTTAATAACTCACGGCCAATTTCATTTTTTCGATTAGAATCGCCATCAACCGGCAGTGAATCATATATTTTCATCAGACTATCAACATTCTCGGTCAGGCTCCTAAGCCGTTGGTTTAATATCTGAACTTTTTTGGATTCGATGGAACCCTCAAGGCGATAAGTTTCTTCCAGATTTTTACGCTCAGCAGTAACAGTAACATTTTCTGTGCTGTCGAGAAGAAGGGTTATGAAATTTACTGGTGATAATTTTAAACGAAAGAATGTAGGAGTATTTAGACGCTCACCCCGGAAAGAGAATTTTCCGTTTTTATTCAGGACAACACTGTCAACAGTCAGGTTCCTGTCAAGTTGCATTTTCTCAAGAATGAGTGTTTTCCCTTCTGCGTCTTCAATGCTGCCTTTTATCTGATATTTGTTTTGATTACAAGCGGAAAGAAAAATTACTAATATTGATAAAGTCAGGATGTTTTTAAATTGTTTCATTTTAATTTGTTGGCTTGATTCAACGTACTAAAGATCATTGGTTTGGTCCCCAAATAACCCGCAGGCTTATACTTTTCGGCAATCAAAGATAAAGTTATTTTTTATATTGGCGGGATACCTGAAAGAGGATTTTTAAAATAAAAAGCCGGCATCTATTCGACGCCAGCCTGAAAGTGGTCACCCGCTAATTGAACCGGGAATTATAATGTTAAAATATACTCTGCAATCCAATCTCCAACTTCTGATGTTGAGATGGCATTTTCTTTATCAATGTCTTCAGTTACTTTTCCCTGGTCCAAAGAAGCATCTACTGCTTTTCTGATCATGGTGGCTTCGTCTTTTAGGTTAAATGCTGATTCAAGCATCAGTGCTGCTGACAAAATCGTAGCGACCGGATTTGCAATATTCTTCCCGGTGGCTTGGGGATACGATCCATGAATTGGCTCGAATACCGATGTATGCAGTCCGATGGACGCGGATGGAAGGAGACCCATTGAGCCGGTAATAACGCTGGCTTCATCGGTAAGGATGTCCCCAAACATATTTTCAGTAACAATGACATCAAAGCGTTTAGGCCACTGAATGATTTGCATGGCTGCATTATCCACGAACATGTATTCCACTTCGACTTCAGGATATTGCGGCTCAAGAGCCTGAACTGTTTCCCGCCACAAACGCGATGTTGCCAGTACATTTGCTTTATCAACAACAGTAAGTTTTTTGCGACGTTTCATAGCAAAATCGAATGCCAGATGTGTGATGCGTTCAATTTCTTCTACGCTATAAACACATGAATCGTATGCTGTTTTACCGTCCTCTGATCTTCCCTGTGGGCGTCCGAAATAAATACCGCCGGTCAATTCACGTATGGCTACAAAATCAGCTCCTTCCACCAGGTCTGTCCTCAGGGGCGATTTGTGCAGGAGTGAGGGAAAAGTCGCTACCGGACGGATATTCGCATATAGACCAAGCTTTTTGCGCATGGCAAGTAAACCCTGTTCGGGTCTTACCTTTGCTTTTGGATCGTTGTCGTATTTTGGATCACCGATAGCACCAAACAGAACAGCATCTGAATTCATGCAGAGCTCGTGGGTTTCGTCGGGATACGGATTGCCTGTTTTTTCAATGGCAATGGAACCCACTAAGGCTTCTGTGTAAATGGCATTGTGTCCTTTTTTTGCGAAAACAGCGTCCAGAACTTTTTTTGCCTGTGTAATAATTTCAGGCCCGATTCCGTCACCTGACAATACAGCTATGTTTAATTTCATCTTAAAATAATTAAAGGTCCGAAAATACCCCAAAAGGGATTTCAGATTGAATGAATATTCTTTATTGATCCGGTTGTTTTAATTTTTCGTTGTCTTTTATGCCGTTTTCTTTGTTTTCTATGATGTTCAGCATTTTCATGGTTGCTTTGATGGCTGCCTCTGTCTGGTCAGCATCAAGTCCGCGGGTCTTGAATTCCTGCTCTTTATAGTCCCAGGTAATGACCGTTTCAACCAGTGCATCGGTTTTTCCTCCGGGAGGAATGGAAACCCAATAATCTTTCAGAACGGGATGAGTTTTGCCGAGATTTTCGTAAATCCTCCACAGCGCTTTCATAAAAGCATCGTACTGACCGTCACCAACTGAAGTTTCATTAAACACCTCTTTATTGATCTGCAAACTGATGGTGGCTACCGGACTCAAGCCCTGAACAAGTGACAAATGATAGTTTTTGAGTTTTATGCGTTTGTCCATCCTTTCAGTCTTTAATACATCTGAAATGATATAGGGAAGGTCCTCGGGTGTCACATTTTCTTTTTTGTCACCAAGTTCAATAACCCGCTTTGTCACTTTTTTCATGTCCTCGGGCCCCAGCTCAATGCCAATATCTTCAAGATTTTTCTTGATGTTGGCCTTGCCTGATGTCTTTCCAAGGGCATACCGGCGAACGCGCCCAAACCTTTCGGGTAAGAGGGTGTTGAAATAGAGATTATCCTTATTGTCGCCATCGGCATGAACACCACTACATTGAGTGAAAACGTTTTCTCCCGTGAGTGGTTTGTTGGAGGGAATGCGTACACCTGAAAAATTTTCTACCATTGTGGATATTTTTGTAAGTTCACTCTCTTCAATGGTATTTTCCATTTTTAAATGATCGTTCATTACGCCAACGATGCTGGCAAGAGGAGCATTTCCTGCCCTTTCGCCTAATCCGTTGACAGTGGTGTGTATTCCTTTTACGCCTGCTTTGAGTGCATAAAAGACATTGGCAACAGAAAAATCATAATCGTTGTGGGCATGATAGTCGAAATGTACATCCGGAAACTGATCGGTCATGGCCTTACAGAACTCGTAAGTTTGATCCGGATTCAGTATTCCCAGCGTGTCGGGCAGCATGATGCGGCGTACAGATGTCTTAGACAGCCCCGACACCATGAATTCCACATATTCGCGAGAACTTAGCATTCCGTTGGACCAGTCTTCAAGATAAATATTGACAGTAATATTTCGTTTTTCAGCTTCTGAAAGAACGTTTTTTATGTCTGCAAGATGTTCTTCTTTGGTTTTGCGCAACTGACCTGTCAGATGCTTGATCGAACCTTTGGTAAGGAGATTCAGAACTTTACCTCCTGCTTCAACAAGCCAGTCAAGAGAGATTGTTCCATCCACAAATCCCAGAACTTCAATGCGATCGAGGCAGTTGTGTGTTTCTGCCCATTTAGTAAGTCGCTTAACAGCTTTTAATTCACCGTCAGAAACCCTGGCTGAGGCTACTTCTATACGATTCACCTTCACCTCTTCCAACAGCAAACGGGCTATTGCCAGTTTTTCGGAATCGTTAAAAGAAACGCCCGTCGTTTGCTCTCCATCCCGCAGGGTGGTATCCATCACTTCTATGGTTTTCATCGGCTTTTATTGGAACCCCCAACATGTCAACGTTTTTGCCGGATGTTGTGGGTAAAGTTAATATCTTCAGGAAATGCGTTTATGCGTGTGCTGCTTCCCAGGCATCAATTTCGGTATTGATGTTTAGCAAATAATCGATGTCATCAAAACCGTTAAGCAAGCATTTCTTCTTATATGGATTGATTTCGAATGACTCGGATGGTCCATTGGGCAATAGGTTGATTTTCTGGTTTTCGAGATCTATTTTCACCTTTGTTGCCGGATCTTTTTCAATTTCCGTAAACAAAATTTCCAGAAATTTTTTGGAAACCTGAACTGGCAAAAGACCATTATTGAGCGAGTTGTTTTTAAAAATATCGGCGAAAAAACTTGAAACAACTGCTTTGAATCCGTATCCTACAATGGCCCAGGCAGCATGCTCGCGACTGGAGCCGCTGCCAAAGTTTTGTCCGGCTACCAGTATTTCACCTGAGTAAGTGGGATCATTCAGTACAAAGTCTTTCTTGGGGTTCCCTGATTTATCGTATCGCCAGTCAGCAAATAAATTGTCACCAAATCCCTCACGGGTGGTGGCTTTCAGAAAACGTGCCGGAATGATCTGGTCTGTGTCAATGTTCTCTATGGGAACAGGGACACAGGTTGATTCCAGTGTTGTAAATTTATCTCTTGGCATGATTTTTTAATTTTTAAGTCAAATTATGATATCAATATTTCGCTAAGCTTTTGCAAATGTATGGCAAAGAGCTGTTTATGCATCGATAGGCATTGATCACAACTCTCTGATAATAAAACTTTGCGTCATTGCGTCTTTTAGAATCCATAGCTTTAGCGAAGGATTACTCTGCGTTTAGGCTTATTTAACGAATTATTGGCTATTAGATGCACCAAATTTATGCCCATTATAAAAAATCGCGTGGATCGGTAATTTTACCGGTAATGGCTGCTGCTGCTGCGGTAAGCGGACTGGCCAGCATAGTGCGGGCTCCCGGCCCCTGTCTGCCTTCAAAATTGCGATTCGAAGTGGCAACAGCATAATTACCTTCCGGTATTTTGTCATCATTCATAGCCAGACAGGCTGAGCATCCGGGCTGACGCATTTCAAAACCAGCCTTTTCAAGTATTTCGCGAATGCCTTCTTTTTCCGCTTGTTCTTCAACCTTATGACTGCCTGGAACGATCCATGCCGTGACATGTTCTGCTTTTTTCCGTCCGTTAACAAATTTGGCAAAGACTCTTAAATCTTCTATTCGGCCGTTGGTGCAACTGCCCATGAATACATAATCCACTTTTTTTCCCAGCATCGGGTCACCCGGCTGAAATCCCATGTATTCCATTGATTTTTTAAACGATCCCTGAGATGTTTTTTCTACCTCGTTGATATTGGGAATTGATTGGCTGATGCCCATTCCCATTCCCGGATTGGTGCCGTAGGTGATCATTGGTTCGATATCTTCGGCCTTATATGTGATCTCTTTGTCGAATTGAGCATCCTCATCAGTTGGAAGTTGGCGCCATTCTTCTACTGCTTTCTCCCATTCAGCTCCTTTGGGTGCAAATTCACGTCCTTTTATATATTCAAAAGTGGTTTCGTCAGGGGCGATCATTCCGCCCCGTGCGCCCATTTCGATGCTCATGTTGCAGATGGTCATGCGGGCTTCCATGGAAAGGCTGCGGATTGCTGATCCGGCAAATTCCATGAAGTAGCCTGTGGCTCCGCCTGTCCCAATCTTAGAGGTGATGTAAAGTACGATGTCTTTTGAGACAACACCTTTACTTAACTCACCTTCAATATTAATGCGCAAAGTTTTGGGTTTATTCTGCAGCAGGGTCTGAGTGGCCAGTGCCATTTCAACCTCACTGGTTCCAATCCCGAAAGCAATGCTTCCAAAGGCACCATGTGTGGAGGTATGACTGTCACCGCAAACAATGGTCATGCCTGGTTGAGTAATGCCCAGTTCGGGCCCGATGACGTGAACGATGCCGTTCCACGGATGATTCAGGCCGTAAAGGTCAATGCCAAATTCTTTGCAATTTTCAGAAAGCTTATTGACCTGAAATCGACTCAACTCATCCTGGATTGGAAGATTCTGATTTATTGTAGGAATGTTGTGGTCTGCTGTGGCAACTGTTTTTCTGGGGCGTCTTACTTTGATGCCTCGCTCTCTTAAACCGTTAAACGCCTGGGGGCTGGTCACCTCATGTACGAAATGACGATCGATATACAGCACACTCGGGCCACCTTCAACTTTGGTGACAATGTGCTTGTCCCATATTTTTTCAAATAATGTTTTTCCTGCCAAGGTATTTAATTTTAATAGGTTACTAAACTCAATAGTCCGTTAAACTTTTTTAATAGAGTGTCAGTTTATTGTTTAAATATTAAACACTCAAGGTATTAAGAGGTTGTCTCTAAATATGATACAATCCATCTTATATCTAAAAATCTAACTATCTATTGTAAACTGTTATACAATTTTTCCAACCGCATCAAGATATGCCTCTACCGAAGCTGTAATGATATCGGTGTGTGCGGCGAATCCGTAAAAGGTCTGGCCTTTATGTTCTACCTGAACATGTACTTTACCAAGGTCGTCGCTACCTCGGGTAATAGCCTGAATAAGAAATTCTTCCAGTCGAACGCGCCGTTTGATGAGCGATTTCACAGCGGTGAATGCAGCATCAATAGGACCATTGCCTGAAGCCGTTTCTGTAAATTCATCACCATTAAAACTTATCTTCACTGTTGCGGTGGGAACTGTTGATTTACCACAGATAACCTGCAAAAGTTCAAGTTGTAAGGGTTTGTTTTTCTTATCTTGTTCACGACCGGCAAGAATTTGAAGATCTTCATCGGTAATGTCTTTCTTTTTGTCGGCCAGTTCCAGAAACCGTTGATAAACCTCATCCAGAGCCTCGGGTTCAAATTCATACCCTAAAACCTGAAGTCTGTGCTTCAGAGCTGCGCGCCCACTCCTGGCTGTCAAAACAATTGAAGATTCTTTGACTCCCACTTCTGCAGGATCAATGATTTCGTAATTTTCACGATTTTTAAGGACACCGTCCTGATGTATTCCTGATGAATGGGAAAACGCATTGCGGCCCACAATAGCTTTGTTTGCCTGAACCGGCATACGCATGAGTGTTGAAACCAGCCGGCTGCTTTTTATAATCTCTTTGCTGTTTATGCCCGTTTCCAGATCGAGGTCTTTGTGGCTCTTTATTGCCATTGCTACTTCTTCCAGAGCAGTATTTCCTGCTCTTTCACCAATGCCATTGACTGTTACTTCCACCTGACGTGCTCCGCTCAGTACACCTGCCATGGAGTTGGCCGTGGCCATTCCCAGGTCGTTGTGGCAGTGAGTCGAAATAATGGCTTTGTCAATATTTGGAACATTGTTCATCAAATAGGCAATTTTTTCGCCATATTCATGTGGCAAACAATATCCTGTGGTATCAGGAATATTCACTACGGTTGCTCCGGCAGCAATAACCGCTTCTACCACCCGTGCCAGATATTCGTTGTCGGTGCGGCCTGCATCTTCGGCATAAAATTCCACATCGTCGATAAAATTCCGGGCATATTTAACGGCATCTATCGCTCTTTTGATGATGTCTTCCGGATTTGATTTCAACTTGTAGTTGATGTGGTAGAACGATGTTCCAATTCCTGTGTGAATGCGTCCTTTCTTAGCATATTTTAATGCATCGGCTGCTACTTCAATGTCTTTTTTTACGGCACGTGTCAGTGCACATATTGTTGGGTTGGTGACGGCTTTGGATATTTCAACCACCGAATTAAAGTCCCCCGGACTAGAGACCGGAAATCCGGCTTCGATAACGTCCACACCTAGTTTTTCCAGTTGTTTGGCCACTTCGATTTTCTCAATGGTGTTCAGCTGGCAACCAGGTACTTGTTCGCCATCACGAAGTGTGGTGTCGAAAATATAGACTTTATTGTTCATGATATTTGCTTTTTCAGTCCGGAAATCCGGTTGATTAATAGATCAATCAGGGAAGTTTTATCTTCCCTGATCAACTATGAAAATTATTTCTTTTGGTTCTCCGGACGCAGTTGACGCACTGCAGCCCCGGCATTCCACATTTCAGATTCTCGTAATTCTTTAAGTTCCTCTTCGAGTTTTACACGATAGTCACTTTGGCTGTTGGCGTCAATCGAACGTTGTGCTTCATTTCCTTTGGCCACTTCGCTGTAAAGGTCCTTGAATACGGGCATTGTAGCATCTCTGAATTTCTTCCACCAGTCCAGAGCACCGCGCTGAGCTGTGGTTGAACAATTGGCGTACATCCAGTCCATTCCGTTTTCTGCAACCAGCGGCATCAAACTTTGAGTCAATTCTTCCACTGTTTCATTGAATGCTTCGGAAGGTGAGTGGCCGTTGGAGCGCAGTACTTCATACTGGGCCGCGAAAATACCCTGGATGGCACCCATCAATGTGCCCCGCTCACCGGTGAGATCACTAAACACCTCTTTCTGGAAGGTAGTTTCAAAAAGATATCCGCTTCCAACACCGATACCAAGGGCAACGACGCGTTCAAATGCTTTACCGGTAGCGTCCTGGAAAATTGCGTAGCTCGAATTGAGTCCGCGGCCTTCGAGGAACATGCGACGCAGGCTGGTTCCGGATCCCTTTGGTGCAACCAGGATTACATCCACATCTTTTGGGGGAATGATGCCGGTACGCTCCTTATAGGTAATTCCAAAACCATGCGAGAAATACAAAGCCTTACCGGGCTTCAGATATTTTTGAACCGTTGGCCATACTGAAATCTGCCCCGCATCCGAAAGAAGATACTGAATGATTGTGCCTTTATCAAGTGCTTCCTCAATAGGGAAAAGCGTTTTGCCCGGCTCCCAGCCGTCGGCTACAGCTTTATCCCAGCTTTTTGAGTTTTCACGCTGACCAATGATCACATTGAATCCGTTGTCTTTCAGATTGAGAGCCTGTCCGGGCCCCTGTACACCATAGCCAATAACGGCAATGGTTTCGTCTTTCAATACTTCCTGTGCTTTTGATAAAGGAAACTCTTCGCGGGTTACCACATTTTCCTCAGTTCCTCCAAAATTAATTTTTGCCATGATGAATGTGTTATTAACTGTTTAGTTTAATTGTGTCTGGTCTTTTTCCAGTTTTTTAAGATAGGTTTCGAGAAGCTCTGTCGTTCCTTTGGTAATGGCGATTCGTCCGGATCGCACAAATTGTGACACCCCGTATGGATCCAGTTTTTCGAAAAGCTCCTGAGTCTCGCCTTTATGTCCGGTTTTTTCGATGACCGTATATTCGGGGGTGATCTCCAGAATTCGGGCACCGAATTGGCGAACAATTTTTTCTATCTCATTGCCGCTCAGCAAAGATCCTGTAGGTACTTTGTATAGGGCAATTTCCTGATAAATTATTTCATCGGCTCTAAAAACAAACGCTTTGAGAACGTCTATGCGTTTCTCAATTTGTTTGGCCAGCTTTTCGATGTGATCGGCCGTGGCATAAACCACGATGGTAAATTTATGAATGCCTGAGATGGCCGATTCGGATGTGGTCAGGCTCTCTATATTAATGTGTCTTCTGGTGAAAACGGTGGTTATCTGGTTGAGAAGTCCCACCTGGTTTTCGGAATATATTGAGAGTGTAAACTCTTCTTTTTCTGGTGTTTTCATTGATCTGTTTTTTAGTTACCGTTTTTCCCGTTGTTTCATGAAAAGAAAATATTGTAAATAATGTTCGTGTTCATGCTGGTTGATTATTCGAGGCGAATGTCCGAAACCGATGCTCCTGAAGGAACCATAGGAAATACATTTCCTTCTTTTTCAACCAATACTTCCAGAAGGAAAGCGCCTTCCGCTTCAACCATTTGCTTGATGGATTCTGCAAGTTCCGATCGCTCAGTAACTTTTACAGCGGGAACATGATAACCCTTTGCAATGGTTTGGAAATCGGGATTTATGAGTTCAGTGGAAGCATATCTTTTATCAAAGAAAAGCTCTTGCCATTGCCGAACCATGCCAAGAAAATTATTGTTAAGCAAAATGATTTTCACCGGTATCTTGGTCTGAAAGATTGTTCCCAATTCCTGAATGGTCATTTGGAAACCTCCGTCACCAACAAATACGCAAACAGGACGGTCAGGAGCGCCCAGTTTTGCGCCCATTGCTGCGGGAACACCAAAT
Source organism: Marinilabilia sp. (assembly GCA_041642395.1). GTDB lineage: Bacteria > Bacteroidota > Bacteroidia > Bacteroidales > Marinilabiliaceae > Marinilabilia. The sequence goes on from JBEPWN010000007.1 coordinate 24,640, forward strand.
CCCATGGTTCCGAGTCCACCCGATGTAACTACACTGCGTGACTGTTTGAACCGGAAATACCGGGCTGCCATCATCTGATGCTGCCCTACGTCGGTAACCATCACAGCATCATCACTAAAAGCGGTCGAAACTTTCGAAATCACTTCACCCATGGTGATACCGTTTTCGGGGGCAAGTTGCTTATCGATAATGCGTGAATGCTCAATACGTGAGCAGGCACTAAATTCTTCAAGCCACTCCGGATGTTTGTTTTCTGTAATCTTTCCGGTCAGTAAAGGCAATGTTTTTTTAACATTACCAAGAACAGGAACATCTGCATGCACATTTTTGTTTATCTCTGCCGGATCAATTTCCAGATGTATAACTCTGGCGTTGGTGGCATATTTTGTCAGATCACCGGTAACCCGGTCGTCGAAACGCATGCCAATGGCTAGAATAAGGTCTGCTTCATTGGTTTTTATGTTTGGACCGTAATTTCCATGCATACCCAACATTCCCACATTGAATGGATGTTCGGAGGGCATAGCAGAGAGTCCTAAAAGCGTCCAGGCTGCGGGGATGCCTGCTTTTTCGATAAATTCAAGCAGTTCTTTTTCCGCATTGCCCAGTACAACTCCCTGCCCAATGAGGGCCAATGGCTTTTGCGATAAATTGATCAGCCGTGAAGCTTCTTCTATCTGATGAAAATCTATTGGACTTTCAGGCTTATAGCTGCGGATGCTTTTTACCGGTTCGTAATGATAATCAAGCTGATTTATTTGGGCATCTTTGGTGATGTCAACAACAACCGGTCCGGGACGCCCTGAGCGTGCAATATAAAAGGCACGGGCCAGCGCAGCGGGAATATCTTCGGCTCTTCTAACCTGATAATTCCATTTCGTGACAGGCTGAGTGACGCCAACCACGTCAGTTTCCTGGAAGGCATCTGTGCCCA
>JBEPWN010000008.1:0-25427 GCA_041642395.1 Marinilabilia sp.
AAAAAAAGCTGAAAAAACAGCTTTTCATTCGTTTAATTGACAACATCATAATTGACTTTTTAAGAAGTTATCGAACTCCTTCCAGTCGTTTCGTGGACAAAAGAAATAATTGCGTAGCAATTAGCTTATCCGGCTAATTTTAATTTTTTTATAACTTGTTTGGTTCTGGCTATGCCAGGTTAGGATTTAAAGCACTTAACCTGTTTAACTTCAATGTCAGATATTATTTTTTTCTCCGGAAAGAAAGGAATTTACGGATTTAAAAAACTCCTCTTTCATCGCTTTCGCATCAATGTCTTTATACATCCATATTTTTCGATTGCCTTTTTCCTTTGACGTTTGTATTTCTACTTCTTCTGCCATCTCCGGAAAAATAATTGCCTGAATGAGTGCTATATCCCAAAGCACCCTTTCTTTTCTGCCGCCGTCAAAGTGATCATACCATCGATGTAGTAAAAAGGCTGCAGGTTCTTTGAGGTCTTTTAAATGTTCTTCCGTTTCCTCCCATGTATACACCATTTTGGAGGCTACCGAAACGGGTATAACATGAAGCTCCACATCTGAATTAAGAATGACATGAGCGGCCTGGATATCCATAACGTTGTTAAAGTCGGTATTGCCCATGACATTATTTTCAAAATCGTAAGTGGTACCGAGCCAGTAGAGACGTATTTTCTTAGTGATTTCCGGTTGGTCAAGAATCGCTGATGCCACATTGGTTAAGGCCCCGAGTGCAACCACGTTAATTTTCCCGTCACTGCACTTTCCAGCTTCTTGTATTATATAGTTGGAAGCTGCAGAGGGCTGGCTCATATTTCCCCAGTCAAAAAGCCTGGCTTCAGCTCCCCGGTTAGAAATAACGTTATCATTCATATCTAAGTAGGAAAGTAAAACATTGTTAAGCCTGAAGCTTTCCTCCATGGTTTTTTTTGTTGCCCAATGACTTACCTGCCACTGGGTGGCATTGATGCCTGTTACTTCCCAGGATGGCTCAATCAACGCACGAACAACGGCATAAAGATCATCCACTTCGTTACCGGTATCGGCATCAATGATGATTTTGGTCTTTTCCTGAGCTGTTGCAAAAACAGCCACGGACAGCAGGAGCATGAGAAAAAATGTTCTGATCATTTTATTCGTTTTTTGTGTGAGGAATCGTTTTAAAATTACAGTTTTATCAGGCAGGTTGCACCATCATTTTGATCTGTTTTTTTGTGTCCATTACTTGCGGGGTTTGCTGATGATTCCACAAAATCCTCCTGCCGGTAACATTTCAATGGTGTGGCTGTTTTTATGGTGTTGTTGGTTTTTTATTTTTCTTCCTTGCTATAAATCAGCTGATCGGCTGCCAAGGCACAAAAAACAAAAGGTGTGGCCCCAAACACAATGTACTCACTTTGCTGCCACAAAAAAGGATGATCCGCTTTTAATTCCGGGAAGTCGGGCAGCGATAAATTGGTTCCGGAATACACCCCTCCGGTAATGAAGGCAAAATCGGAACGATTCACACCAAAAGCCGGGATGGGAGCGTGGGCGCCAATACCTGAGACAAACGATAGGTTGGATCCGGGATGACAGCCCAGCACAAAATTTAAAACATTAAACAGCTGAGACCTGGGGAATAAATCCTGATGGTTTTTGATTAAGTAATAATGTTTTTGCATGTGCCATAAAAGATTCCAGCCAATTCCCCATACCTGCTTATCAAACTGAATGCCATACGGGGTTTCTTCAAGTTTTGCGCTGAAATTGCCGGCATACTCTTTCAGGTGTTTATGGTAGGCTTTTAAATATTGTTTGTCTTTAATATCACTCTTTATCCGGGAAAGAGACCAGGCACATTCTGTGATGTTTTCGAAAATTTCATTCTTTTCTTCCAGAATAAAATCCAGGTAACGGGCATCTTTGCTAGAAAGGTATAATTCCACCGCTGCATTTACTTTTTCAGCGATAAGGTTTCGTGGTGTGCCGACAGAATTATAGATTACCGGCTCCAGGTTCTGTTCTCTTGCCCATATTTCTTTGGCATATTTTAGAGATTCTTTTGCTTTTTGAGGGTCAAATTCTTTGATGGCCCTGTAGCTGGCAGCAAAAATACCTGCCATGAAATATTCCCTACGGGTATCTTTGTCAGTAAAGGCGTAACGGTCATCTTTTCTGCCCGAATGGTGGGCTGTTACAGAATCTTCATCCAACTCCGGATTGTAAAAACGGTGATCGGTCATCATTCCCCAGGCTCCTGAAAGTGCATAAGTGCTCCAGTCGGAACTTATAACGCCCACGATGCTGTGGTCAAGAGCTCTGTATTGTCCCAATAAAAAATCCAGCCCATGACACAACTGTTGCAGTATGTCGTTTTTTCCATCCGGTTGGTGCAAAAAGACTTCCTGCTTTTCAAAATCAACAGAGGTTTGATCCATTTCGGGTGAGAATTCTTCAGCCATCAATGCTAAGTGATAAGTGGTTTTCCCTGTTGAACCGGTGTTTACATCGTCATCGCCTGCATCGTGCCAGCCCCCTTTATTCAATTCCGGAATGGTTGTATCTGGTGCATATGGGCTCCAGGTAGAATCTGACTGGTAAAATCCGTCAAAGAAGGGCATGGGAGCAGGTACCTGCAAAGCATCATCCACATGACAGGCAGAATGCCACAGATGCCCTCTGTCCTGAACCCTCATGTGACACATTTGAACCGGCAGGAACGTTTGAATTGAGGGTTGCCAGAGATCGTACTTGTAAAGGTCTTTTTTGATTTCAAACGGATCGGTAGCCACATTACCGTAGACCAGCCGATAGGTGCCTTCCTTCTGAATATCCGAGAAGTCGAATGTTTTGTATTGATACCTGAGGAAGTCACCCCAGTTAACCGGGAGCTCACTTTTTACCGCTTCAAAGAGACCATCGGAAGAAATTCTTTGTAATGATACTTTTTCTTCCCTTTTATCAGCAGTACTTAACTCAATAATGGCCTTTTTTTCCTGTTCGGGATGATATCCGGCCTGTGAATAAGAGATTAAAGGTTGGCGAAGCCATCCCGGCAGGTTTTTGTATGATACAACTAAGGTGCTGGTGTCATTTTCGATCAGACTAACCGGCATTTTTAGTTTTAACCAGTTTCTGTCCCCATGGCCTCTTTCATCTTCGAGGATCATCGCTCCGCTGTTTGAATTAAAGAAAAGGGTTTTTTCCGGACTCTCGGGGGCCATTGAAATCGTTTGTCCTTTAGCAAGGGGTACAATATCATGGGATTTTGGATTTAAAGCGCCAGTGAAACGATGATTTACAATCCCGGAATGTCCTTGATCGGAATGGTAGGTCTTGCCTGCGAAAGCCTGAGGATACAACTCCAGATTGAACCAAACGGTATCTACCAGAGATGTATCGCATTTTTTCGGAATAATGTTGATGAAAAGTTTGTTCTCTGAACCTTTGGTTTCTATGAGATAATCTATTCCCAGTTTGTTGTGTGTGAAAAGGAGTGATACCTTATTGTTTTTATGGTCCAGAGATCTTTCAGGCTTTATGATTTCAGGAATTGGCACCATATGATGGTTGGATGAATCATTGTCTGCAGTTTTGGGGATGATGGTGATATCACCATTTGATGCTATCCGTTGATTGTATAGTATTAATTCTATTCCTCCCTGCTTACCGACAGGATAACCGCTAAGGAATGGCAATACTGAAAAGGTCTCTGAGTAGAGATAACCTTTTTGATTTAAAAGCAGCGGATGCTCTTCCTGAGCACTTACCGTTATTACAAGGAAAAGATTTAATAATAGTGACAATTGAAGCTTTTTCATGATTAAGTTATGTTAGGAATCTTAATTAATTAAAAGATGGGCAACCCGATTAGTGGTTGTATATAGAATCATAAAGTAATAAACTTCCTTCCTTTTTACTATCATGCTCTCACCTGAATAAGAATAAATAGGTGTTTGGCATTTTATTGATTTTGAGAAAACGGCACCCTGTCTGGAATATTTTCCGGAATAATCTTCACTATTTTCCGAAAAAGGTGTTTTAGGAAAATAGTCTTCCTCTTAGGCTATTTATTACAGGTAAAAACAGGCGTAGAGAGCTACTTTTATTTCAGAAAAAATCTAAAAGTCCTATGTCTATGAAATCAACAGCTTTTGAAAATCTGAACCTTCTTTCGGTTGAAGAAAGTTCAAGCATGCCAAAGTATATGCAGATTGTAAATATTATTTTGTCTGACATTGAAAATGGCATCTTCAAGCAGAGGGAAATGATTCCCTCTATTAATGAAACGAGCGGCGAGTTTTATATTTCGAGAGACACAGTAGAGAAAGCCTATAAGAAACTTAAGGAGATAGGGGCTATTTGCTCTGTGAGGGGAAAAGGGTATTTTGTGGCTTCATCATCCAAAGCCCAGAGGCTGCAAGTTTTACTTATTTCCGAACACCTGGGGGATGAAACGAAATACTTGTATGAATTGCTGAAAACTACTCTGAATAAGTTTGAAGAAACTGAAGTTTACATACACACCGGCAATCCGGATTGGCTTTGCAGGAGTATTCAAACACATATTGGGTTATATGATTATTACATCCTTTTATCAAACCCTGAGTCGCATTCTGAAAAGATGAAAGAAGCACTCGAACTGATTCCTTCCAGAAAATTAATTTACATTCAAAAATCCCTGGATTCAACCCGAGAGGTGGCTGCCAGTTTTGAATATGATGAATCGCAACTGCGAAAGCAACTTGAATCCATGATTGAGGTATTCTCCCGTTATGAAAAAATATATATGGGAACATCTGAGAAGGTATTCTTTAATCCTTTGTATCATGGGATATTAAACTTTTTTATTGATAATGATATCGAGGTGGGGATGTTACCTGATCTTGAATTTCTGGAAGTAAATAAAAATGATTTGTTTATCCCCGGTTGCGATAAGGAGTTGTATGCAATTTTAGACAAATGTAGTTCCAAAGGCTTCCATCCGGGACGTGATGTGGGTGTAATCGGACTGACAGATTCTCCTTTGATTGAATTCATTGGTGGCGGTATTACGGTATTATGCACTGATTACAATCAGATCTGCCGGGGGGTGATTTCCGTAATACGTGGTGAAATAAAAGAAACGGTGGGCGTAGGGTACAGGTTTGTAAGAAGAGCTTCAGCTTAAAGAAATAGTTGCCCGGAATATTGAGAAAGGTTACTCCTGTTAATGGGAGTGGCCTTTTTCTGTTTAAGGTTCCCATTTCAGGATAAACAGGTTTTCTCCCGGCGATAATTGATGATTCTTCCCTTTCCATTTCAGTTTTCCCGTTAAATTGGCAGGTAGGGTAATTCTGCAGACAAAGTTTCCGTTGTCTTTTCTGGTGTAACTGGTAACGATATTTCCGTATGGATGAAAGGTAGTGGCTGTTATATTTTTCAACGGTCCCGGTTGTGGCGCTATGGCTACTGTTTTGAATCCGGGAGAAGTACTGGATAACCCGGCTGTTATATTCAGAAAGTCATAAATGGGGTGAGCAGCCCAGGCATGGCAGTCAGAACGGCTCTCAATGCCATGTTCCGGGAAGGTAGTGAAACCCTTTTCCAGAAAGGCTTCCCATTTTTGGAGCCGGTCTGGTATTAAACCGCCCATGCCGACTTGTTTTAAAGCCTGGAAAACATAAAACTTGAAATACAATGTTGCCTGAGCAAGTGAAGGATCCCGGATCATTTTTTCGGCCACAGATATTGCTTGCGTGCCCTCTGCTGCTCCGGCTAAAATGGCCATTGCATTGGTGTGTTGACTGAAGAGTGATTTTTCAGGTGTTTCGGCAAACAGACCTTTTTCAGTATCATAACAATTTTCCCTGATAGACTCCACCAACTTTTGAGCTATATTGCCATAGAATTCGGAGTCACAATTCTTTTCGAAGTAGTCGAATAGTTCCACGGCATGATTGAGTGTATATGCAAGTAATAAAGTGAGGTGGGCCGAACCACCTTCCTCAATTCCGGGAGGAGACCCTGCCTTAAATTCTTTGGTTCCGCCATCTACATGGTTCCAGTATGGCAAAGGCCCAAGGATGCCATTGTCGTCTATTCTGGCAACAAACCAGTCAAGAATAAATCGAATGCCGGGTAGGTACTGCCTGATGAATTGAGGATCATCCCGGAGCATGAAATAATCATGAATCATACTGATGTACAGCAGCGAAAACGGGGGGATTATTTGAGTCCCTTCCTGGGGATGACTGCTCTTGGTCAAACCCATGGGTTGCATAGAATTGTAAAACTGATCAATGGCGTTTTTTACCAGTCGGTCATCACCGGCTGCAAACATTGATATTAAAGCCTGAATTCTTGTATCACCAATGTATTGCAATTGTTCATAATAGGGACAATCCATATAAGTGTCGAGGGCGCATAGTCTCACAGTTCGCCAGGAAACATCCCATATTTCTTCCAGATTTTTATGGTCTGCTCTAAATGAAGCTTTTTCCCGGAACGGATAGGCCGTGAACAGATTACTGAAGCCATGAATTTCCAACGGATCGGATTGGGTTGTGATCTCTATAAGAACATATCTGAAAACACGTAGCCACAATGGCTTAAATGTTCTGTGGTCACCTCCGTCGCATATGAAAACATCGTAATAACCTTTCATATGCTTATCTTTCCAGTTATTTCTGTTTTTCTTCTGGTTGTTGCTGTCGAATAAGGCTTCCTGATATTGAATTTTTACTTTTGCACCATCCCCACCAGAGGTTTCTAATTCGGGGTATCCCATGGTCAGGGTCTCATTGTCAAGAAGAAGGGTGGTTTTGGAATTGGAAGGGACCGTGAAAGAAAAATGCCGGGAGTTGACTTTATTAGGTGATTTCAGTCCTTTTACTTGTAGAACCTTAGGTGTTGTCTCTCTGTACTGTTCCAAAAAAGGGAGGGTTCGTTGCTGAAGGAGCCATTGGGTACCCTTCCAGGTGTTTAGCCCCATGTGGTTGCCTTTTCCAAGTTCTTTGGCCCGGGGCCATTGGCTATCGTCAAATTCCTGTTTTTCCCAGTTCCATGGGTGTTTAGCGGCTACCAGACTGTCGGTGGCTCCGGCTATGAATCCGCCTCCCACTTCCCGGCTCGAATGGTTGATTGGGTAATAACCATTGTCCCGGGTGATTTTCCAGGTGTCATTGGTGTTGACAATATGACTGGTTTTTGAATCGCCCTGAAGAATAAAGGCCGTCTGATTCGAAACTTGTCTGGCTCCTTTGTAGGGCCCCATATTCCATACCTGTGCTGAGATTGTGTTTCCCCCATCTTTGAGGTAATCAGCAATGTCGATGGTCTCATAATTCCAATTGTTTAAATCTCCTGCCGCCGGCCCCTGGCAAACCATCTTTTCATTAACGAACAATCTGTATTTGTTATCAGCTGATACATGAACAACAAATCGAGCAGGTACTTCCGGTAAATGAAAAGATCTCCGAAAATAGTAAACACCATATGCTTTCCCCGGGGTGTTTGGGTGCGTAATCCATTCTGCAAATAGAGGATCATTCAGTTGAGAAGGCCGTGTTACAAAATGAGCGTTTTGCCCGGATGTTGGTCGGGTAAAGAGCAGTAACAGAATAAACAGGAATGTCAGATTTCGTTTCATTTGTTGATGGAGTGTTTTTACAAAACTGCCGTTATACAAGGTTTCTTAATACTTCATGTTTTCAAGGATACACAAACCGGATTTTCCGCTCACCGCGATGTCGTTATCTGTATCCGAATCCACGTTTATTATATTTATTTGCATGCCGGTACCAATTATCCCAGTTTTTACCGTCGTATTCGAAAAAATTCAGTGAATTGGTATGATCACCTGAGGACAAAACCACCTCAGGATAGCCGTCTTCAATGATATCGGCAACCCCAGAGCGTGATCCGAAGTATTCCGGGTCAATGGGTTTTACTTCAAATTTTTGCCCCTTTATGTGCTTAAACCAGTGGCCGTCGCCTACTATATCCATAATTAAAGTGGATACCTGTGCGCCAGCTTCGGCAAAGGGAAGATGGCGGTAGAGACTGGAAAGGTGTTGCCATTTTATAACTTTGGCAGAGTCATTTTGCGCATTTACGGCATTGAGGAAAGTCCCAATAATGCTAATTAATACCCATGTAGTCAGTTGTTTTTTGTGACTTCTTTTCATGAAAGCTTTTTTTTGGTTTTATCAATTGTGTTCTTACAAAACTTAAACTTATTGAAATTAAAGATGTCAACTATCCTGCTCTATCGTAATCTGATATTAAAATACCAGATGTTTAAAAAATAGTTGTGATTTGTTTTGACAGGTTGGTTAATAAGTGTTAATTTTCGGGACTATTTATTAATGGATATTCTAAGGGGATGGAGATGCTTAAAAAGGTGGTTTTTTTTCTTTTTTCTTTTGTGGTTTTTTTCTCTCAGGTTAAGGCCCAAAAAATTCCTCTTTCATTCAGGCAGTTAAGCATTGATCAGGGATTGTCATGCAGCAATGTTGAGCACATAACGGAAGATTCTCTTGGTTACATGTGGTTTGGTGGTCCTCAGGGCTTAAACCGGTATGATGGTTATGAGGTGCGGAATTATTATTCTTCGCTTAGTGATTCCACATCTATTCCCGAAAATCAGATTTTGTCTATGTATTGCGATATTCGTGGGTATTTGTGGGTGGGTACCCGCGATGGGCTTGCCCGTTACAACTACGCTCAGGATAACTTTGAGAGATATTATTACTATGAGGAAGGATTGAATGATTATAATTTGGGATTGGTTACTACAATAGCTGAGGACAATGATGATATGCTTTGGTTCTCAACGCAAAATGGGTTTTTTTTCAAATACAACGAGGACGAGAACCAGTTTTATCCCGGGGGTATAGACGTAAATGAAATCCTTCAGGTTGAATCTTTCTATTTCGATGAGAAGAATTCTGATTTACTTTGGATTGGAACGGATATCGGCTTAATAAAATACCAACTTGATTCAGGAAATTATAAGATCATAGAGATTTCGGATGATGATGCTGTAAATATCCTTAGTAAAAATATACATTGCATTTTGCCCAAGGAAGACAATCTATGGCTGGGGCTTTACCGGGTTGGCTTTGTGAGGTTTGAGAGAGAATCAGAAAAGTTTTCCGTTTATTCCATGGAGCCAGAGGGTAGTAATTACATTCTGGGGGGAAACAAAGACATTCAGGGGAATATATGGTTTACCACAGCCGGAGGTCTCTATCTTTGGGATGCGGGAAAGCAAAAATTTCATAACTATGTTTATTCCGAGGTTGAAGAAAATGGCCTTACTGCAACAGGTACTTCTACCATCTATCAGGATAGTAATCATAACTATTGGGTTGGAATGGGCTTTGGAGGTGTTAATTACAGTTGGGGCTCTGAAAACTTCACGAGCTACTCCATTGATCCCAACAATGAACGACCCATGCCGCAGGAAAGAATTAACAGTATTTTTTTAGACGATAAAAACCAGTTGTGGTGTTTGTTTTCTTCCGGAATAGATGTGTTTGATCGTAAAGGGATGCACCATCTTAAGAGTTTTGCTGAAGGATCTGGAGGTGCCTCCTCATTAGGTTCCGGAACCATATGGACGGCCGTTCAGGATGACAAAAAAAGAATTTGGGTGACGACCTACACCGGTGGACTTCAACAGTACTTACCCGGGAAAGATCTTTTTGTTTCCTATCCCAATATTGTTGAGGAGAAAGAAATTGGTCAGGATATCCGGGATATATTTATTGACGATAGTGGTGATATGTGGTTGACCATGCATGGTAATGGTTTTTCCAGATTTGATCCGGAAACCGGGGAGTTTCATAATTACCGGATCGATGAATCCCGGGATTATTTGGATTGGACGTATTGTATTCACTTAGATAACGAGGAGAACATCTGGGTGGGCACTACATCCGGCTTGTTTAAGTTTGACAAGAATGTCAGTAACCGGACAGATTATTTCCTTGAAAAGAGTGATTCCACTTCTCTCTCTTATAATAATGTTAATACCATATTTGAAGACTCCGGAGAGAATATCTGGATTGGTACTTCCAGAGGATTGAATTTGTATCTTCCCGAAATAGACGGGTTTAAAAGAATTAGTATCGAGTGCGGTCTCGAAAATGATAATATTTGTGCCATTGAGGAAGATGATGACGGAAACCTTTGGGTCTCGACCAGGGGGGGAGGTATTTTTACATTTTCACCCCGGCAATGGCTGAAGGAGGGAAATTTTAACTACCGTCAGTTTGATAAAAGTGATGGCTTGCAATCTGATGAATTTGCAGAGAGAGCTTCATTAAAAGACGATAATGGTTATATGTACTTTGGAGGAGTGGGCGGTTTTACGGTTTTCCATCCTGACAGTATCCGGAAAAACCCCCATGCACCTAAAGTTCTTATAAGCGAAGTTACCTTGTTTGATGAGGTTATTTTCCCATCCTTTGCTCCCGTGGTAGAGGTGAAAACAGATAGTTTGACTATGGGGCAGAAACTGGTGTTGAATCATAATCAAAATGTACTGGCATTAAAGTTCATCGCTTTTAATTACCGTCAGCCCGAAAAAAATGAATACTTATATACGATGGAGGGTTTTGATAACCGGTGGTATTCTGCAAAAGATAACCGTGAAGCCGTGTATACCAACCTTCCTCCGGGTGAGTATGTTTTTAAAGTTAAAGCTTCAAACAATGACGGTGTGTGGAGTAAAGAGCAGGCTGAGATGAATATCACAGTGCTTCCTCCGTGGTGGCAGACGCCGTGGTTCAGATTTTTGCTGGTTTTCTTTTTCGTCGGTGTCTTATATGCTTTTTTTCTTTGGCGGGTGAAAGTCATTAAGCGTCAACGTAACTTTCTGGAAAAGATGGTAAAAAAGAAGACTGTCCAGCTTGAAAGGCAAAATAAGGAGATTAAGGAAATGTCGGATCGGGTACATGAAGCCGATCAATCCAAGATTCGCTTTTTTATGAATATATCACATGAGTTTCGTACGCCCCTTTCCTTGATATTGGGGCCACTTAATAATCTGTTGGGAGCTGATGATTTGTCTGATTTCCACAAAAAGCAATTGCAGTTCATTAATCGAAGCACCCACCGTCTGATGCGGTTGATCAATCAATTGCTGGATATGCAAAAGCTGGATATGAATAAGCTGGCCTTAAGGGTGTCTGAGGTTGATGTCGTTGATTTTATGCGTTCCATTTTCCATCTGTTCGAATTCAATGCCAGGGAAAAAGGAATTATTTATACTTTTAATTTTAAAGGTATAGATAAAGGTCAAAAACAATGGTTGGACATTGATGCTCTGGAAAAAATTATTTACAACCTGCTTTCCAATGCATTCAAGCACACTCTTCCCGGCGGAGAGGTTGAGGTGGCTGTGGCATTGAAAGGAGAAAGGCTTTTAGTGACGGTAAAGGATTCGGGTGCCGGTATTCCCCCGGAGAAAATCAATCATATTTTTGACCGCTATTTTACCCGGAATTCTTTTGGAGGATCCAATGATGGTATTGGTATTGGACTTACGCTTGTGAAAGAGCTGGTTAAGTTGCATAAAGGCACTATTAATGTTGAGAGCCAATTAGGAAAAGGAACTGAATTTATAGTGGAACTTCCGGCCGGTAGGAACGATTTTCGTCATGAGGATTTTTTAACTGAGGAGGAAATAAAAGGGCGGATACCTGCAGATTCTCCGGTTATAATATCCAGAGAAAAAAGCAACGAAAGTGTCCGTTCTCAATGGCGGGTTCTATTAGTGGAAGATGATGAGGATTTATTGCAATTCCTGAAGAATGATTTGAAAAGCGCCTTTCAATTGCAAACAGCAATGAACGGGGCTGAGGGCTGGAAAATGGCACGAAAATTCCAACCGGATTTGATTGTTAGTGATTTGATGATGCCTGTGATGGATGGCATGGAGTTGTGTCAAAAAATTAAAGGAGATGATGAACTGGGACATATCCCGTTAATAATGTTAACAGCAAAATCAGGTGCAGATGATATTATTTCAGGGTATTCGGTAGGAGCCGATGATTACATTACGAAGCCCTTTAATTCGGCGGTTTTAAAAGCCAGAGTTCTAAACCTGCTGGAGTCCCGCAAGAAGTTACGAAAGCGCTTTGACAGCTTTGCAGACCTTAAGCTTTCCGCTGGTGATGGTGAAGATGAAGGTGGCAAATTCCTTGATAAAGTGATCAATTATATTGAGAATAATATTTCCAATTCATCCCTGGGCCACAAAGAAATCTGCTCTTATCTCTGTGTAAGTAAAACCAAACTTTATTCCAAAGTGGGTGAATTAACAGGGTACTCAATTAATATTTTTATTCGCATTGTTCGTCTTAAGCGTGCTGCTTTTTTGTTGGAGAATTCTGATTACTCTGTTTCGGAGGTAGCATACCAGGTAGGTTTTAACGATCCCAATTACTTCTCCAAATGTTTTAAAGAGCATTTTAAGGTTTCTCCACGCGATTTTGCTACCGGAAAAACTGGTTAGTCTAATTCATTTTTATCGGGTATTGATAACCTACGCAGAGATGCAAGTATTGAACTCCCTCCAGTTGACGATTTCAATATTTTTTCCGGGTTTTCCTTTTTGTTAAACTAATCCGATGGTATTTCGGAATAGTGCAGGATTAAGAGCGTAGAAAAACTCAAGCATCACAGTCCTGGTGAAATAGGAAAATTGCTGGGGTTTGACAGACCTGAGATAATTGCTGAAATCAGAAAATTACTGGAAGAGCATTAGGCCGGTGTTAATAATCAAATAAATCGGTAGTAAAGGCTAAAGAATATAAAACTTTAAAATTTAATCCACTTCTTGTCGCTCCTGGCCGACTCAATCACTTTTTCGATAAATTTCATGCCCTCAACACCATCCCGGATGGTGGGATATTCGATAAATTCCGGAATGAGAAGTGTATGGTCTTTATGCTTGTTGATGTCAAATGCTGCATTTTTGTAAATGTTGGCAAAAGCTTCAATGTATCCTTCCGGATGGCCACCCGGCACCCTGGTGTTCCATTTGGCTTTCTCCGAAAGATAATTGTAATTGGCGCCGGCACGGATAATCTGCACGGGTTCTTCATGCATTTTCAGAAGCAGCGTGTTGGGGTCGGCATGGTGCCACTCTAATCCGCCTTTTTCACCATAAATGCGGATGGACATGTCGTTCTCCTCCCCTACTGATATCTGGCTGGCCATGAGTACACCTTTTGCGCCTCCTTTGTAACGCAACAGAACTGACACATCATCGTCCAGTTGACGACCGGAAACAAACGAAGTAATCTCGGCACACAATTCTTCTATTTCGAAACCGGTGATGTAACCGGCCAGGTTTTCGGCGTGTATCCCAATATCCCCCAGACACCCGCCCGGTCCGCTGAATTCAGGATTGGTGCGCCACGATGCCTGTTTCTGGCCTTCTTGTTCTATGGGGGTGGTGAGCCATCCCTGAGGGTAATCGGCCACTACTTTCCGTATTTCGCCCAGTTTCCCGGAGCGCACAAGTTCAGCCGCCTCTTTTACCAGGGGGTAGCCCGTATAGGTGTGTGTCAATACGAAGATAAGTCCGGTTTCCTGAATTTTCTTTTCCAATTCAAGTGCCTGTTGCAGGGATATGGTGACGGGTTTGTCGCAGATCACATGAAACCCGTAATCCAGAGCCATCATTGCTTGTGGGAAATGTAGATGATTGGGTGTGGTAATCATGACCACTTCCATGCGTTGATCCCTGGGGAGAGATGCTTCTGTCTCAAGCATTTTCTCCCATGTGTTGTACGACCGTTCTGCGGGGACATGATAGGTTTTGGCAGAGCGTGCCGACTTCTCCGGATCACTGCTAAAAGTGCCGCAAACCAGATCGTAATATCCGTCGAGCATGGCCCCGTTATAGTGAACCCGGCCAATGAATGATCCTTCGCCACCACCCAGAAGACCAGCTTTTATTTTTTGAGGAATAGTCATGTTTTGAGTTTTTAATGAATCTTCAGTTTTTTCTTGCCGAAATTAAAAAAAAAGATGCAGTCCTGGCATTAACCCTGTCTGTTTATTGAATACTATTTTAGTTTCTTAGTCTGGTGTCAAGTCAGGCGTAACCTGATCGGGCCAAGACTCGTTATTTTGTATTTTTGCTTCATAAAAAAAAAGACTCACGTAGCTACGGCTATGCTTACTTTCTTTTATTTTGCAAAAACTAAAAAATTACTTCGCCTTACCCGATATCCTACATTTGACTGGACACTAGCGTCCCGGCTTTTTAACATTATTACAGGACAAACCAGAATGCCAAAACTGTTTCGATGATTTTATTTTGCAAAAAACAAACATGATAAAAATAGAATATTTTAGACATATTTAAGTCTACTTTATGAGATACTTTGAGATTCTCCAAAAAAATGCTGTGTCGATCGCAAACCAGAATCCGGGGTTTTGAAAAAAATAAATAAAAATCAATAAGTTATGAGATATCTTTCTACTATTATTTTGTTTTTCTCTTTTGTTTTTTGCGATTCAGCAAAACTTGTCGAAATAAAAATTCTCGACAATGAGTATTTAGTGATACATTTCAAAGATGGCGATGTAATTCGGCGTGATGATGGAACTGGTAATTGTGCTTTTATGGGCCATTGCCATCATCCGGATGGCAGCCGGGCTGTTTATTATGGCGAAGCTCTTGATACCATAAGCGCGGTGAACAGGAATGGTTGGCGCCTCGTCACCGAAAATCGTGACGAAATATTCCCGTCAGATGTTTATCGTAAAACCAAACTAAACGGCATGACACTCTCCCGCTGGGATGAAGAAATTAATTCTGAGGGTGACTGGATTTATGACATTACCCGCGAACACTACATTTACCTTAAGTTGCCTGTTGCTCTTGAGCAGGGCAAAAAGTATATCCTTAATATTAATGCCGATATCAACTCTAACATTAATAGCGAAGAATTTACATTTGATGTTTTCAACAGCCGCTCGGAGGCTGTTCATACCAACATTTGGGGCTACAGCAATACCAAAAGCGTTAAGGCCGCCGACCTGTACCATTGGATGGGCGATGGCGGTGCAAGAGATTATAGCAACTTCGAAGGGAATCCGGTTTATGTATATGATATAAAAACGAAAGAAAAACACCGGGTAGGAGAGGTCTCTTTTTGGCAGCCGGGTAGTCAGGAATCAGGATTGTACAATTTTACCAATTCCGACGTATGGAATGTTGATTTTACCGGCTTTAATACTCCGGGAAAATACCGCCTAGTTGTTGATGGAATTGGCTGCAGTGAAGATTTTAAAATCTCTCCTGATGTTTATAAAGACCCATTTCGGGTTTCAACGCTTGGCTTTTTTTATATGCGATTAGGCCAGAACAGTCCTGACATTAATCCCCGTCCACGGGAACCTCTTTTTATTCCCGAACTTGACGGAACCAAAGTATTTATTTCTGAACTCGATCCGTATCATTCGGATTGGAATGAAATAAAAAATAAGGTTGGTGATCCATGGGATCATCCACAGGAATACGAACCTTATAAAACAGGTCGAACCAATGAAAACGCCTGGGGAGGGCATTCAGATGCATACGACTGGGATAAACGTCTTCAACATGTTTCAATTATTTACGACATGTTGTTGCCTTATATATTAACAAAGGGAGCCATTGCTGATGACAATACCGGTATTGCCGAAAGTGGCAACGGAATCCCAGACATTCTTGATGAAGCCCGCTATGAAGTGGATGCGTGGTTGCGTTTACGTGATGGAGCTGGCTATGCGCATGGACTCACATGCCCTTACAGTGAGAGTGATAAAGTCAAATTTCAGGGAGGAACAACGGCTGTTGCCGCCTGGGCCAATGCCCTGAATTGTGCAATGTTGGCAGAAGCATTTCGTATTTCCGGACAAGAAGAACCAATGGCCGAATATACAGACTCATCCCTGGTGGCGTTCAATTATGCCAATAATCTGGCCGATCCTATGCTCGACCTTTCAAATTCGGATGGGATAGGACAAATAAGAGGACGTGATTATAAGATGATGGCTGCTGCATATTTGTACAATCTGACCGGTGATACCCGCTTCGAAGATATAATGATAAAGGAATCTGTGGTAACAGAGCCTGGCTGGGAAATCGTCAATCTAAATAAGCATAATCAGCTGTATGGCATAGTTCCCTACTTGTTTTCTAACCGAAAAATTAATTACCCTGAACTTTATGAGGACATGAAGATGTCAGTCATCCGTGAAGCCAAGAAAACTGAGGCCGGGCATATCCTCGAAAGACCATCACGACGCGCAAACTCAGAGGACGCGGGTTATTTTCATGCCGCTCAAAACGTTCAGAGCACGATTATAGCTCATGCGATTTCCGAAAATCCCGATGACAGGGAATTGTTTCTGAATGCCCTGATCCTTGAAGCAGATTGGGGGCTGGGGCGTAACCCTGCCAATATGATTCAAATGACTACTGCTTCGACAAATATGGAAGGGAAACGTAGTGTTGAGGCTGCTTATACTTCAGGCTATAATGATGGCACGCCCGGATTGCACCCGGGACATACTCCTTACTGGAATATGAATGATTGGGCCCCTGGCAGAATAATGGGGCGTCCGAGTTGGCTGGCTTCGCATGGATACCCTGAACAAAGTAAATGGCCTGTAGGCGAATTGTTCTTTGAAACCGACTATGTTTGGTCACATACTGAATTTACACCACAACAAACGATGAGGGGTAAACAGGCATTATATGGGTATTTGTACGGAATAATGCAGGATAGTTATTAAGGATAAAGCTATTTTACGTACGGTTGAAATATTCTTATTCTTAGTTAGATAAGATTCTATGTTGTTGTGCGGCTATTTCTTTTAAATGTTTTTTCAGACAGTACAGGAGAGTTGCTGTTTGTTGTTTTTATATACTTGCCATCCAATATAAAAAATAAATAAGGTTCTTTGAAGCGAGCATTGATGATATTAATTATTGGAGAAACCTTCAGTGGCTGGCAGGTATGAACTGTGGGGTGACCAAAGAATCTCTTAAAGGCAGTGTTATTTATAGTGTTGACATTCCTGAGCATGTTGCTATGCCGGCCAGCATGATGTTTGGTGTTGGCAACCGTTGGGCCGGGACATGGTTTGGTACCAGAGGAGTTATCTGTAACGGTTTTTCGACAGGTGAGCAATTTAAGCATGATGTGGCTCCAAAACAAGAAAACGATGGGCCTTTTTCCTTTACCGATGAAGACTGGATCCCGCATTCGGCTGCGTGGTTAGCAGCTCTGGTTAGGTTACCTGAATAAATACGTTTTAATTTTTAAAATAAATATTATGAATTCAAAAGTTCTGGAATTGGCCAAAATGATTGATCATTCCATTCTGCATCCCACACTTACCGATGCCGATTTAAAAAGAGAATGTGAAGTTGCCCGAAAATACAATGTGGCATCTGTATGTGTAAAACCTTATGCTGTAAAGCAGGCAGCCGAATTGTTAAATGGATCTGATGTCCTGGTTGGCTGTGTTATCGGCTTTCCTGCAGGAAATAGTGCCATCCCTGTTAAGGTTTTCGAAACAGAACAAGCCATTAAAGATGGAGCAGTAGAAATTGATATGGTCATTAATATTGGAAAAGCACTTGGTGGTGACTGGTATTATATCGAAGAGGAAATTAAAGCTGTAACCGATGCTTGTCATGCAGGCAATGCGATTGTTAAAGTGATCTTTGAGACTGATTTCGTGAGCCGGGAAGAAGACATTATCAAACTTTGTGAGATCTGTACCAACGTTGGTGCTGATTATGTAAAAACATCTTCCGGTTTTGGGTTTGTGAAACAACCCGATGGAAACTACAACTATACAGGAGCCACTATCCCCAATTTGAATCTGATGAGGAAACACTCAGGGCCAAAAGTAAAAGTGAAAGCTGCCGGAGGCGTCAGAACACTTGACGATTTAATTGCTGTGCAAAATACCGGAACTACAAGGTGCGGGGCTACAGCCACTGCTGTTATGATTGATGATGCTATGGAAAGATTTGGTGCCTGATTACATTGAATTGTCGTTTGAGCTATCAGCGTGAAATGGTTAGGGCTGTCAAAAAATGTAAAATTAATGGAAGAAACAAGGTGGCCTGCCAGTAATGAGATTTGATGCATCGTTCTGTCATTCAGTGTCATGTCTGTGTGAACGGCCGGGCTGGTTATTTCATTATGGATTAGGTTACCGGGCCATGATGGAAAATGCTTATGGGGGTGGCTTCTTCCGGAAAGAGTTCATGGCAACATCTGATATAACCAAAACACTATTTTTACATTATGCCATTCCTATATCGTTGGTTATTTGATGATTATATTTAGGTGTGGAAAAAGATGTTTTTCCAGGCGAGGGTTTCACTTAAAGTGAGGCCCTCGCTAAATGAAGCAGGTTCTGTTTGGTTAATAACTTAGGCGAATTATTTACTCATGAGACGGGCAATTATTTTTTAGACAAAATTTTCATAAAAGATGAAGTTTAATTTATACTTATGCGACTATTCCAACCTTATATTTGGGCAGTAACCCTGTTGTTTCTTCCTGTAATCTTCATAAATGGACAAACAACAAGAGAAACAGCTAAACAACCTGTGGATTATGTAAATCCTCTGATGGGAACCCAGTCCAGGTATTTATTATCACATGGTAATGTTTATCCTTCTATTGCACTCCCCTGGGGGATGAACTTCTGGACTCCCCAATCGGGTGAAATGGGTGATGGGTGGCAATATTCATATACCGATGAAAAGATAAGAGGGTTTAAACAGACCCACATGCCCAGTCCCTGGATAAATGATTATGGGCAGTTTTCTATAATGGCTGTTACTGGTGAATTAAAAATATCGGAAGATGAGCGAGCCTCCCGGGTTTCTCATCGCTTACAGACTGTGAAACCTTACTATTATAGTGCTTATCTGGGCGATCATGATGTTACTGCTGAAATAACGCCTACTGAGCGTGCCGCAAGGTTTCGGTTTACCTTTCCGGAGAATGACCAATCTTATATTATTATAGATGCTTTTGATGATGGTTCCTATATCCGAATTCTTCCGGAAGAAAACAAAGTTGTTGGTTATACCACTAAAAATAGTGGTGGGGTGCCTGATAATTTCAGAAATTATTTTGTGCTGGAATTTGAAAAACCATTTGACGCATATAAGGTCTGGAGAAATAATGAAATAGTTGAAAATAAGATTGAGCTTACCGATGATCATGTAGGGGCAGCAATCCGATTTAAAACCGTAAAAGGTGAAAAAATAAATATGAAAGTGGCCTCTTCCTTTATTAGTCACAAGCAAGCTAATCGTAATCTTCAGGAAATTGGCGGCCTCGATTTTGAAGCAGTAAAACAAAGAGGCAGGGATGTCTGGAATCGCGAGTTAAGCCGTATTATTGTTGAGGGCGGAACATTGGACCAAACTCGTACATTCTACACCACACTGTGGAGAACTATGCTTTTTCCGCGAAAATTTTATGAATACGACGAAGAGGGAGAGATTGTTCACTATAGTCCTTATAATGGAGAGGTATTACCAGGATACATGTTTACCGATACAGGGTTTTGGGACACGTTCAGGGCTGTTTTTCCATTTTTTAATTTTATGTATCCCTCTTTAAATGAAAAAATGCAGGCCGGATTGGTGAATGCCTGGCTGGAGAGTGGTTTTCTTCCAGAATGGGCCAGTCCGGGACATCGTCCTGCCATGATCGGAAATAACTCCGCAACAATTGTGGCCGATGCTTATCTGAAGGGAAGGCGCAATTATGATATAGAGGCTTTGTATGAAGCGGTTTTGCACGGAACCAAAAATGTGCATCCGGAAGTCTCTTCTACCGGACGAAGTGGGCATGAGTATTACAATTCACTTGGATATGTTCCTTATGATGTCGGAATCAATGAAAGTGCAGCCCGGACGCTTGAATATGCTTTTGCTGACTGGACAATATATAAACTGGCTCAGGCCCTGGAACGTCCGGCCAGTGAAGTCGAATTATTTAAAGAACGTTCTCAAAATTACAGGCTTCTGTTTGACGAGGAGAATATGTTGATGCGGGGACGTAATAAAGATAATGGTTTTCAAAAGCCATTTAATCCATTTAAGTGGGGGGGGGCTTTTACCGAAGGCAATGCCTGGCATTATACATGGTCTGTTTTTCACGACATCGAAGGGTTAATGGATTTAATGGGTGGACGTGAAAACTTTGTAAGTATGCTTGACTCAGTTTTTGCACTACCACCTGTTTTTGATGATAGTTATTATGGTTTTCCTATACACGAAATTACCGAGATGGTAATCGCTGACATGGGGCAGTATGCTCATGGGAACCAGCCAATTCAGCATATGATTTATTTATACAATCATGCCGGAGAACCATGGAAAGCACAATACTGGGCCAGAGAGGTTATGGAAAAAATGTACATGCCAACTCCTGATGGTTATTGCGGAGATGAAGACAATGGTCAGACTTCGGCCTGGTACGTATTCAGTGCGATGGGATTTTATCCGGTTACTCCCGGAGCTGATGAGTATGTATTGGGGGCACCTCTTTTTCCAAAAATGACCATTAATCTTGAGAGTGGTGAACAAATTGTCATTGAAGCTCCGGATAATAATTCCGAAAACAGGTATATACAAAAGTTGTATCTAAACGGGCAGGAGTATGATAAAAACTTTTTAAAGTACTCCGAAATAATGAAGGGTGCACATCTCAGATTTGATATGTCTGATTTTCCAAATAAAAATCGCGGTGTTTCCGATGAGGCTTTACCATATTCCTTTTCTAAGGATGAGTAAATGTAGTGATGCTTTAATGAGTTGATTTGTAATGATGTGAATGTTGTTTGCCTGTTATATGATTTTCCGATAAATAATACAATAAAATATGAGCTATTCTTATAAAGAAATACTGAAAGGGATTATTAATAAACTCCAAAGTATTGAGAATACCGGTTTGAATAAAGCCTTCATCGGCCTTGATGGATACGTGGATCGCATAATTCGTCCAGTAAAGCAACAAGGAGCTAAACAGCCTTTGTTTTATGATACCATAACCGATTTTGCATTGGATTGCAAAGAAGCGGCAGGGGTTAGCCATCAGTTTGAACTCTTTACTCAGGAAGTAAAGTTGGGAGGCAATGCACCTATTTTTGCGAAAGCCCTTTCTTCATTGGGCAGCGATGTTTGCTGTATGGGGAGTTTTGGGGAAGAAAAACTGAATCCCGAATTTGAGGAATTGAATAAATCGTGTCGGTTGATATCCCTTGGAGATCCTGCTGAAACCATTGCTTTAGAATTCAATGACGGTAAACTTATTTTATCTGAACTTTCATCACTAGATAATCTTGATTGGGAAAAAGTCAGACAAATTTCACATGCCAGTGGCTTATCAGAAATAATCCACAATAGCCGTTTATTTGCTTTGGTTGATTGGTGCAATCTAAAGCATGCCACCGAAATTTGGGAGGGATTACTTAACGAATATATCTCTGTTAATGGAATCAGGGATAAAATTTTCTTCTTTGATTTGGCCGATCCTTCGAAAAAGTCAGATCAGGATATCCAAAAAATATTTGAGGCTATTTCCGGTTTCAGACCATATGGTAAAGTGTATTTGGGGTTGAATGAAAATGAAACACGCAAGGCCCACCGGGCTATAACAGGAAAATCCTTTCAACCTGTTGTGGACCTTGAGACAGTATGTGAGGAGTTGTTCGAAAAAATAAATGTGGATACCCTGCTGACACATCCGGTTAATAGATGCATCATCACGACCACAAAGCAGGTTAATGTTGTCCCCGGGAAGGTCGTATCACAACCTAAAATTTCCACCGGAGGAGGGGATAACCTGAATTCCGGTTTCTGTTTTGGATTAATGAACGAATTTTCACCGGAAGAGTGCGCCATTATTGGTATGGCAAATTCGGGGGCCTACGTGCAAAATGGTCACAGTCCTGATTTTGATGCATTAGTTGATTACCTTTCTGCCTGGATTGAATGTTTAGAAGAATAGTGACGGTGTCCCAAAAATTCAAATTAGATGACATTCTGAGTGCCCTTCCCAAATAATCTCGGGTCATAATGCGAAAATGACACAATTAGCTGTCCTGGGCTCCTGGGCCCTGAAAGCCTGCCTGCCAGAAGGCAGGAGTCTAATCTGGATAACCCCGGTTGAAAACCCGGAGTTGGGTTGGGGTTCTATACTTATGAGACACCTTCTTCTATTTTTGATTTGAACAGGTTGGTGCAGGATAATCCTTGTTCTTTGGCCGGGTACTTTTATTGTTTTAGAAATGAATCGTTTCCCCCTTGGGGATTACAATAGCTATTAACTTAAATTCATAGTTTAATATGAGACTTTCATTTAAAACAATAGTTGTTCTGGCGTTTACCTTAATCCAGATGCCAGGATTCGGAAACCAAAAAGCCTCTCATTCATCTGTTGGTTCCAGACCCAACATTATACTTATCGTTTCTGATGATCACGGCATGGGTGATTTAGGATGCTATAGCAATTCCGCTATATCCACCCCCAATTTGGACAAGCTTGCCGGAGATGGTGTCAGGTTTACTCAGGCTTATTGCTCGTCTGCTTCATGTTCTCCCAGCCGGAGTGTTATTCTCTCGGGGGTACACAATCATGCCAATGGCATGTTGGGATTGAGTCATCGCTATCATAATTTTAGCTCGTTCAAACATATTCAGTCTTTGCCAGTGTTACTGAATAAGCTGGCCGGTTACAAAACGGCGCGTATAGGGAAATTTCATGTTAGTCCTGAGGAGGTCTATCACTTCGAAGAGGAATTGCATGCTGATATTCTTAATCCTGTAGATTTGGCCAATGCCTGCAGACCTTATCTTGAAAAGGTTTCCGATGATCCTTTTTTCCTTTATTATTGCACCATTGATCCTCACCGAGGTGGGGAAGCTGTTGAAGACCACCCCTACAAACCAAATAAATTTCACAATAAAGAGGAAGGATATGAGGGGGTTGAACCATATGAGATAGATGAGCAAAATGTCGTGGTTCCTTATTATTTACCTGATAATCCTGCCACACGTGCTGAGTTGGTGCAATATTATGAAGCTGTGGATCGTCTCGATCAGGGAGTTGGAACTTTGATTGAACACCTGAAGGAGACCGGTCACTATAAAAACTCCCTGATTATTTATATAACTGATAACGGAATAGCTTTTCCCGGGGCTAAAACCAATATTTACCAGGCTGCCATTAATTTACCATGCATCATTAAGCTTCCTTCCGGAAAAAGAGCTAATTCTGTCAATGATGCTATGATCAGCTGGACAGATATTACTCCCACACTGCTGGACTTTGCCGGGGTCCTTCCACAGTCTAAAAAGAAAATAAAGGAGGCTTACGATCAAAATAAAGAGAGATGGGATAATACACATGTTCCCGGATTTCATGGTAATTCTATTAAAGAGCTTTTGGAGACAGGTAATTCCGGAGGACGGGATACCATCTTTGCTTCTCATACTTTCCATGAGATAACCATGTATTATCCAATGCGAACCATTGTAACCAGGAAATACAAGCTCATTTGGAATGTTGCAAGTGCACTGCCTTACCCGGGAGCTCTGGATCTTTGGAATTCTGCTACCTGGCAATACGCCCTTAAGCACGAAGGTGTCAGGTTTGGTGGAAAATCAACGGAGTATCTGAGTAACCGTCCGGAATTCGAACTTTTTGACCTTGAAAAAGATTCCGAAGAATCGATAAACCTTGCCGATGATGAGGCCTATGCCGGAGTATTAAATCGAATGAAGGAAAAATTGAAAGAATACCAGGAGAACACGCAGGATCCCTGGGTAATAAAATGGAAGAGAGAATAGTTTTATATAGTTAACAGAAGAGCAACCGTTAAGATTGCTCTTTTTTTTTGTCATGAATTCAAAAAGCAAACAAAACCCAAGGATTGTGAAAAATATTTAAAGCGCTGTAATGTAGAAGATAGGGAAGCGGTGTGAGAATATTTTCTGATTTACGCTTAGTGTGGTTTTTACATTTGTTTAACGTTGGGCAGTAAAGGTCAGGATAGTTCCGCAGGCAGGGTGTGTTAGATTTGAATTAGCAATAGGAAAAAACTGACTCTTGCTTATGAGATTGTTAAACTAAATCCGTTATTAATGATGAAAAAAAGATTTTTATTACTCCTTGTTTTTGCCTTAATGGCATTTACGGCCATTCACTCGCAAGAGCGGATGGTTTCCGGGACAATTACAGATGCCAATGATGGCTCTGCTATTCCCGGTGTCAATATTCTGGTTCAGGGAACTTCCAGAGGAACGATTACCGATGTAGATGGTAACTATCAGATTAAAGTCAACTCAGGTGAGGTACTTGTATTTTCATTTATTGGGTATAAAATACAGGAAATACCTGTTGGAGATCAGCGTACACTTGATGTGGAAATGGCAGCAGACTACCAACTGGTAGACGAAGTTGTAGTAGTTGGTTATGGTACCATGAAAAGAAGTGACCTTACCGGATCTGTTACTTCTGTGAAGCAGGCAGATCTGCAGGCGTCTGTTTCTACCTCCATAGACCAGGCATTGCAGGGTCGTGCAGCAGGCGTGCAGGTTACAAAAACTTCCGGGCAGCCCGGGGGAGGTGTTTCCGTAAGAATCAGGGGTTCCAGTTCTATTGGCGGCACCAATGAGCCTCTTTATGTGATTGATGGGATCCCTGTTTCCGGGAATGCAACCGGTCTTAATATGGGATTCGACTGGGCCGGAGGTGGTAATGGTCAGTCAACGGCCAATGTTTTGTCTACCATTAACCCTAATGATATTGTTTCTGTTGAGATCCTGAAAGATGCATCGGCAACAGCTATTTATGGTTCTCGTGCTGCCAATGGTGTTGTACTTATCTCAACCCGCCGCGGGGAAGCCGGAAAAGCAAAGGTTGAATACAATGGTTATGTAGGTTTACAGGAGATGCCTAAAATGCTCGATGTTTTGAATCTCCGTGAGTATGCTGAATACAGTAATGAACTGTCTGCTGAAAACAATCTATCTCCCAATCCACTGTTTGCCGACCCCAGTATTCTGGGAGAAGGAACCAACTGGCAGGAAGAAATTTTTGAATTGGCTGTGATGCACAATCACGACCTTTCGGTTAGTGGAGGAAATGAAAAAAGTACTTATGCCTTGTCTATTGGTTACATGGATCAGGAAGGTATCGTTATTGGCTCAGGCTTTGACCGCCTTTCAAGTCGTATCAATGCCGAAAGTAAAACTTTCGACTGGCTGACTATTGGCGGAAATATGTCTTTGGGACAAACCAATGAAACCATTACGCTCAATGACGATGACAGAGGTGTGGTATCCCTGGCATTGATCCAAAGACCGGAAATTCCGGTTAAGTTGCCCGATGGATCCTGGGGTGGTC
>JBEPWN010000009.1:0-25146 GCA_041642395.1 Marinilabilia sp.
CATCCTAAAAAGATCATTGTTGTATCATCTGCACCTCAAATTCGTTATCCGGATTGTTATGGGATTGATATGGCACGGCTTGGAGATTTTTGTGCTTTTGCCGCTGCGATCGAACTTCTCAAAGATACAAACCAGGGGGATATCATTGAAGAGGTGTACAGGCAATGTAAAGAACAACAATATTTGCCCAAGGAGGAAATCGTGAATTATGTAAGAGAAATATACAAGCCCTTCAATGATCAGGAAATATCAGCAAAAATTGCCGAAATGCTTACTCCTGATGACATTGAAGCAGAAGTCGTGGTGGTTTATCAAAATGTTGCAAATTTGCACAAGGCTTGTCCCAATGATCTGGGCGATTGGTATTTTACAGGCAATTACCCAACTCCCGGAGGAAATAAGGTGGTTAATACTTCCTTCATTAATTTTATTGAAGGGATCAAAAGTCGGGCCTACTGATTTTTGCGGATGATTTCAAGGGCGGCATTGATCCATGAGTAAACATCTGTGGGATGCTTATCACGGTAGTTTCTGCTGCGCTTGTGTCCAAGTCTGACTACCACAGCATTGTATTCCGGAATGACAAAAATATATTGACCAAAAATTCCCCGTGCATAAGGAATGTGTAATCCTTCATAATTTAATATCCACCAGTGCAGTCCGTAATATTGTACCATTCCTGCGTCCTCATCAGTTAGATATTTTACCGGGGTGATCATCTCTTTTATATATGATGCCGGAACTAGGGCTTGATTTCTAACGGTACCATTTTTTAATACCAGATGTCCGAGTCTTGCAAAATCACCGGCATTGCTGTTGAAACAGCAGAATGCCTTTTCTGTGCCTCCTTTGCGGTCAAGTGACCAAAGGGCAGATCTTTCTGCTCCTAATGGTTTCCAAAGCTTTTCCGATGCATATTCGGATAATGTCATTCCGGTAGCTTCATTAAGTATGGCAGCCAGTAATTGAGTATCACCGCTGCGGTAATTAAATACTATTCCCGGATGTCTGATGATTTCAATATCCCTGATGAGCTGGTTTAAATTACGGCCATAATAGGCCTTGGTGGTAACGGAAAAGGGAGAAGTATAACTTTCCTTCCAGCTGGATGCCGAACTCATCGTGAGTAAATGGCGGATGGTGAGGTCTTTCCTGTGTGATCCTTTTAGCCATGGAAGGTAATTGATGACTTTGTTATCAAGACTTTCGATGTATCCGTCATTTATGGCGCAGCCAGTCAGTAACGATACAATGCTTTTGGCTACTGAAAATGAGTTTGAAAGTGTCGTGTCGGTGTGTTGATCTCGATAATTTTCAAAAAGCAGCGAATCGCGGTGAATAACCATAAATGCCACCGTTTCATATTCTTTGAGTGAGTCAACCATTGTGGTTGATAATGTGAAATTGTTATACTGGTTTGAAAGAGGCCATGGATGAGCTTTATCACCTGCTGCTACTTCGCGGTTGTCAAATATTCGATGGTCATCGATATCGGGAGTAAGGAAAATCAAGGTTTTTTGAAGATAATCAGGCATAAGGGTAAAGATGGCTGTTACAGCCACTACGAAGATAATAATCGCTTTAAATATTTTATTTGTGTCTGCTGATTTTTTCATTCTTAGGTGTTTGCGTTAACGGATCACCAGGGTTCCACTCGCTTACTATAATGTCACCGGGGAAAGCCCTGGGTTTATATATCGATTTAGAGGCAAAGGCTCTCATGCTTTCCTGTATGCCTTCAGTAATACTGGGATGGGGATAAAATAGCTTCAGCACCTCTTCAACGCTGTTTCCCTGATTCATGAGATGCGCTATGGCTACAATAAAAGCCGATGCCTGAGGGCCTGCAGCTCTCATTCCAAGAATGCGTTGCTCATTATCATTGCTCACCAATATTTTAACAAAACCACGCGTATTGCGCATGGCAATGGCACGGTTCACCAATTTGTTGGAATAAAAAATGGCTTTGTAACCAATTCCTTTTTCCTGAAGTGATTTTTCATTGGCGCCAACTGCCGCCACTTCCGGCTTAAAAAACATGAGCGTTGACATGTTGGCGTAGTCGGGCATATAGCTTATTTTTTCCATTATACTCTCTACTGCCAATCGTCCCTGCACCTCCGCTACGCTATACAACTGGGTATGTCCGGTAATATCTCCGGCGGCATAAATGTGAGATATTTTCTTTGAATTTTTAATTCTCCCTGACTCATCAATGGTTAAAAATCCCCTTTTCGAGCAGGTTATTCCTAATTTTTCCAGACCCAGATTATCTGTGTTTGGAACTCTTCCAATGGCAATTAGAGCAATATCTACTTCAATAACTTTGCTGTGTCCGGCGTCATAGTCGAGCACCACTTCAAGATGCTTCGGGTGTTCACGAATGCATCTCAACTGGGCTGTATGGTGAACCACAACCCCATTATCTTCAAGATTTTCGGCAACAAAGCGGCTTACGTCATCATCTTCATACGGAAGTACTCTGTTAGATCTGTCGAGAAGATGTATCTCAGTCTGTTTGAAATTGGAAAAAATAGTAGCAAATTCACAACCGATGATGCCTGATCCGATGATCAGCATACGTTCCGGGAAATGTGGAAGGGAAAGAATGTCATCAGAAGTGATGATGCGTTTGCCATCAGCCTGCAAACCCGGATATTTTCGTGGTCGGGCACCTGTTGCTATTATGAAATGCTTACCGCTGATGATGTGCTTTTGATCCTGGCTGTTGACTTCCAGGGTGTATGGATCTGTAAAATGTGCATGTCCATTAATCAGAGTGATGCTTCCTTGTTCCGGATAACTGTTGAAAGTCTCGATTTGGCTGCGCATCTGGTATTGTTTCTCGCGGGCTGCTTCAAATACTGTCTTGAGCACTTTTCCATAGTCAACCGAGAGCGAGCTGGCTATGTATCCCCGGTCTATACGTGCCGCTACAGAATAATCCAGGGAAAGCTCGTACATGGTTTTGGAAGTGAGAACTCCGTTTATGATACCTGCCCCACCCAGATGGTCTTTTTCAATCATACCAATCCTGAGTCCGAAGTCAAGGGCTCTGTTGGCGGCTGCAAAACCACCCGGCCCACTGCCTATTATGACTAGATCAAAACTTTGTGAAGTGGTAGGAATGGACATTTAATCCTGAGGTTCGTTTGGATTGTAACTGTGAACGTGTCTGTTTATTTTGGCCTGATACAGTTCTTTTATGGTGATGATGATTCCGGTTTCTTCAACCCCCCCAAATCTTTCATTTACAGATGTTCCGAAGGTTTTCATGGAGGGAGACAGATTCATATACGCATTGATTAGCGGGGGTATGTTTTCTCCCAGTTCCCGTACAGTTTTGCTCAGTATCTTGTAATCATCGGCAAAGGAATCGCCTGAGAAAATTTCTGATACTTCAATGTCTGAAAGTGCTGATTTTACAGGATTATAAGGGTATACTAACTTTTCGGGATCGTTAAAATATTTATCCATAAATGCGCGGATAAGGCTTCTTACCTTCAGGTTGGAGTGGGCATACATGGTCACTTTTCCGAAAAAATATTTCATTTCGGGATGATTGATGATTAGAGATCCCAACCCGTCCCAAAGATTATCCAGTGCATAAAGACTTTTTGCTCCCATTTTGCTGGATTGGTATTGGGGTTGCACAAATGAACGTCCCAGTTCGATGGTGTAAGGCAAATACTCCTTGATGAATTTGTCACTGAAATGGAACATTCGGGCGGTGGCCAGATGGACCTTTCCTTCGGCATCCGGTTTTATTTTATCGCACATGATATATCGATAACCACCCAGAATTTCTTTTGCCTTGGGGTCCCACACAATTAGTTGATGATAAGGGTCTTTGCCAATGTCATAATCATCAATGTCGGCCTCTTTTCCGGTTCCGCCTCCTGCTGCACGAAACGATTCTTCACGCAAACGTCCCACTTCGCGTATCAGTGCCGGAGCATTATTAGCCGTGAAGTCGTAAATTTTGTTTTCTCCTTTGTTCGTATAGCGCACAAAATGATTTGGAGTTAACTCTGCTTCCAGTTCTTCCCGCGGTACGGGTGGAATGATTGGTTTATTAGAATCCATTTAGTGATATTTGTTGTGATTCAAATTTTTTAGGGGCAGGATTTTATACAAAATTAATGGTTTTTTGCTAGTTCATAACTTTTATCTTTGATTTTCCGGGCCCAAAATTCTGCATTTCCACTTTCTTTAAGTGTTTTCCATGAGATTGGATCACCAAATTTTATGGTGAGATATTCACCATGCTGTTTGAACATTTCATCCGGCAAATATAACATTTCAATGTTGGCTTTTATTCCCAATGCTTTACGTATGTTAGCAAGCCGGTAAAAAAAATCAGTGTTTCTTCCTGTAATATGCACGGGCACCACATCGCGTCGATGTTGAATCGCCTTCCGTATAAAATTTTTTTTCCACTCTAAATCGCGGATGACTCCTTTTTGTTTGCGACTAACCAGTCCTGCCGGAAACATCAGTACTTGAGCGTCAGATTTGTAGGCTTCTTCAATGGATCGGGCAGCATCGCGCGAATGCCCGCCATGCTTGTTTATAGGTACGAATATATTGTCGAGGGGTTTCAGTGTCATTAAAATATCATTGACCGGAAATTTCAGGTTATTGTATTTGTGACTCACTGCAACCAAAAATGCGATGCCGTCCAGCCCGCCAAGGGGATGATTGCTGGCAAAAATGAATCTGCCTTCATCGGGTAATTTATCCAGTCCTTCTACAGTGTAGCTGGCCCCAAATAGGTCTTCCAGTATGGATTTTCCAAATTCAGGACCCTTTAAATGTCCTTTTTGTTCCAGAAAATCATTAATCTCTTCCTGGTGCAGTATGCGTTTCAGGTAACTAATGATGAATGATGGCATGATCTTCAGCAGAGTCGGATTTTTACTGGCAAATACTTGCTCAATGTCAATTAGACGCTTGCTTCTCGTATCATTTTGTGTAATGCTCGTTTTCAAAGTCCTTCCGGTTTAGTGGTTTTGACAGGCCAATATTACAAAAAATATTTTGAACCCTCTTTGGGTGGGAAAATATCAGAAAATTAGTATATGAAGTTGCTTTCATCAAGGTTTTTTCATTTAAATATGTATCAATAGTCCGTTAATTTTTGCAAAAAACCTTTTATTCAGCTGTTTATGTCTGAAGGGTTTTGTGTTAAAATTCTCATCTTATATCTTATATCCACAAATCTAGCAATCTATTGTTGTTTTTTTATCCGGCAATAAAACTATCTGTTTATCAGCGAATTAAAGCATAAAGCTCTCGGTTAGGAATTATCAATGATCTATTGCGAATGTGTTTTACTTAAATAGGTTTCTGACTTATTGAATATAGTGAGCAGTGCATTTATTATTTGTAACTTTAAATCTTGAGAAAAATTATTTTTTTAAGTAATTTATCATTAATCGGGATTAACTTGGATAAGATATGATTGTTTGTTGTTAATCTGTTGGAAATTATAGAATCATAGTAAACTTATCAATTAAAAAGCTCAGTGAAAAGTGACTTAGCCTGGTCTATTCATGAGTTTTCGTCATGAGATGTTCAAATGCCAATAAATGCAGGCAACCGCAAAGAAAATTGATGAGGGGAATAATGAATTATTTTCAAGTCAATTTTATTGAGGATCTGTATTTAGCCGGTAGTTGAACATCGTAATAGATAATTAATGAATAGTCCAGGTTAGGTGTTGCACATTTAAATTGTTTAATAAATATATAACAGACATGGAAAAAAACGTACAAAACCAGCAGGAATCGAAGAATTCCAACTTGAGAACAGCACTAATTGCATTAGGAATTTTATTGGTTTTGGCTCTTGCAGCAATGATATTTTTTATTTTTCGGGGAAACAGATTAAATACCGAGAAGGAAA
This sequence comes from Marinilabilia sp., assembly GCA_041642395.1. Classification (GTDB taxonomy): domain Bacteria; phylum Bacteroidota; class Bacteroidia; order Bacteroidales; family Marinilabiliaceae; genus Marinilabilia. The sequence continues at coordinate 5,908 of JBEPWN010000009.1, forward strand.
ATTTGCAGGAAACGAAAGTGGAACTGAATGAGGAAAACCAGCAACTTTTGACCGAAAAAAATGAATTGGAAGGCCAGATCTCCGAATGTGAAACGGATCTTGGAAATCTTAAGGCTGATTTTCAGGAACAACTTGATGAGAAGGACTCATTGCTATCCGCGGTACAAGTACGAGGTCGTCAGGTAGCACAATTGAGGGACCGGATTCAGCAGTTTAAAGTTATGGAGGATGAGTTTGAAAAACTTCAAATCAATCATTCCGTTGTTCTTGCCGAGAAGGACAGTCTGGATCGATACATCAGTCAATTATCTGACGATTTTAAATCACTTAGAGATAGTGTGGAAAAGTCACGCGAACTTCAGGTTTATAATATTAATACACTTACCCGCTGGGATCGTTGGTTATGGGCCGACCGGTATAATATTTCCAAGGCTCGCAGGGTGGATGAAACAAACATTGATTTTGTGGTAGCCGGGACACCTTTTTCCACTCCTGGAATCAACAATGTGTATTTGAGGATGATAGATCGGCATGGATCATTGATGTATCCTGCGGATGACACTTTTGAAAATGATGAAACCGGGGAAGAAATCTCTTTTACCGTAATGAGAGAAATTGTTTTCGATGGAGATCCTGTTCCTTTGGAATTTACCATTTGGCATGATGGCTTAGAACCCGGGACTTATGAAATTGAAGTGTTTATCGATGGAAAATTAAAAGAGACTCATGAGATGAATTTTGAATAATTTCGGTTGTTACGCAAATGGTTCTGAAATTTTCAAAAATAATCCTTTGAGGTTATGTATTAATATTTAAAGCTGCAAGCGGTAATAGATTTTACCCTTGCAGCTTTTTTTTGCTTACGAATTCAGATTTGTAGTTAATAATCATGCTGTGGTTTCAAAAAAAACAATTAAGTGGTGCAAAGTGGTTGATTGTGGTTTAAAAAATTTGTAGCTTTACGAAAATAATATCCACGCTGCAATGTTCACATTTATAGGCGATTTTGAGTGCAGGACGGATGCCAAAGGGCGCATTGTCTTTCCTTCGGCCTTTAAAAAGGTACTTGGAGATGACGATTGGCGCTTTGTTGTGCGTAAAGATCTGTTTGAATCCTGCCTCATACTATATCCTTTTGCAGTCTGGGAAGAAGAGCTTTCCCGCATCCGTGAAAAGCTCAATCCTTATAACCGGGAACACAAACTTTTTTTACGACATTTTTTCAGGGGGTCGGCAGAAATATCTCTCGATGGCAACGGACGTTTTCTGGTTCCCAAAAGATTGATGGAACAAATAAGTGCTCATCGGGAGGTGATTCTACTTGGCGTGGATCGTTATATAGAAGTTTGGGATAAAGATGTTTATATGGATAGCGGTTTATCTCGTGATGAGTTGGGAGAAATTGCTGAAAAAATTTTAGGTAAACAAGACGATCCGACCGGAATTTGATGATACTTTTGCATTGTAAAAGCATAAAATGACAAATCAATACCATATACCCGTATTACTTAAAACATCGATTGAAGGACTTAATATTCAGCCTTCGGGGGTGTATGTTGATCTCACTTTCGGGGGTGGGGGGCACAGCAGAGCCATCTTGGAAAGACTTGGTCCTGATGGGCGACTGATTGCCTTCGATCAGGATGCCGATGCCTGGGTCAATGCTCCAGATGATAACCGGTTTGTTTTGGTAAAACACAATTTTCGATATTTGCAGAATTTTCTTGATTATCTTGAAATCGGAAAAGTTGATGGTGTTTTGGGTGACCTTGGAGTTTCATCCCACCATTTCGATGAGCCTGAGCGTGGATTTTCTTTTCGCTTTGACGGAGCGCTTGATATGCGCATGGGACCTGGTCTTAAGCTGACTGCCGCCCGTATTTTGAATGAGTATTCAGATAAACAATTGTATTCCCTTTTCAAATTGTATGGCGAGGTGGCTTCACCGGGACGGTTGGTGAAAGCACTTGTTGCTTTTCGGGAGAATGAGGCTTTTGAGACTACCGCTCAACTGAGATTATTGGCGGAAACTCTTGCACCCCGCCGTGACGTTAATAAATATCTGGCCCAGGTTTTTCAGGCATTACGCATTGAAGTGAACAGCGAAATGGAAGTACTAAGGGAAGTGCTGATGCAAATGCCTGAAGTGATAAAGCCGGGAGGCCGGTTGGTGGTTATTTCGTACCATTCGCTCGAAGACCGGTTGGTGAAAAATTTTATTCGTTCGGGTAGCATTGATAAATCACAGGCCGAGTCGGATATTTACGGTCACCGCGATGTGCCTTTTCGTGCTCTGACACGCAAAGTAATTCAGGCCGGAGAAGACGAAGTTGAAGTAAATTCCAGGGCCCGAAGTGCTAAACTCAGAATAGCTGAACGATTATGAAATTATTCAGAAAAAGTAAAAAGCAGGAAGGAGAATTCCTTACCGGTAAAGAAGAATTTAAAGAATTAAAAGGTATTTCCTTTAAAGAATTCTTGCAGGGACGGTTCCTTGTAGGGGCGGGGTTTGATCAGCATTGGGGATTTTTGGCTTTTATTGTTTTTATGGGAGTTCTTTATATTGGGAACCGCTATCAGACGGAACATCTGCTCGATCGCCAGTCACGGCTGATTAATGAGTTGAAGGATTTGAAGTATGAGGCCATCACAACTTCTTCGGAGTTGATGAATATGAGCAAACAAAGTGAAGTGATGGAGCGGGTTCAAAATTCAGGTATTGAATTGGAAGTACTAAAAACGCCACCACGGAAAATAGTAGTTAGAAAGATACAATAACAAATTTTTATGGGCATCAAACAAAAAATAGTGTTGAGGTTGGCCTTCATCTATATGGTGTTTGGCGGACTGGTGCTCATTATTTTGTTTGAACTGATCAATCTAAAAGTTATTGAGGCGGCAAAATGGGAAGAAAAGGCGCGGACTCTTGAAAGCAGTACCATTGTGATCGGGGCCAATCGGGGCAACATTCTTGATGAAAATGGACAAAAAATATCTTTATCTGTTCCCGGTTACCGGATTTATATGGATTTGAATGCCCATGGCCTTAACAGTGCTCTGTTTAATGCTAAAGTAGACAGTCTGTCTATTTGTTTATCCAGTTTTTTCGGGGATAAATCTCCTGCCGCTTATAAAAATGATCTTATAAATGCCCGTCGAAATGGATCAAGATATTATCTGGTTCATCCGCGAAAAATATCTTACCTCGAGCTTAAGGAAGTTCGTAAATTTCCTATATTCAGAAGAGGCCGGAACTCGGGAGGTTTTATTCCAAAACAATACGACGATCGACATCTGCCTTTTGGATCGTTGGCTTCACGTACCATTGGCAAACTATATGGCGAACGGTCAAAAGGAGGTATGGTGGGGCTCGAAAGGGCTTACAATGATGTATTGAAGGGAACCAACGGGGTCAGCACATGGAAACGCATAGCCGGGAGCTGGATTCCCGAGGAAGAGTTGCCACCTAATGATGGTAAGGATTTGGTTACGACGCTTGATATAGGCTTGCAGGATGTTGCCGAACAATCGCTCAGAAATCAGCTTCAACTTCATAATGCCCAGCATGGAGTCGCCATACTTATGGAAGTGGAAACAGGTGCTGTGAAAGCGATGGTCAATCTTTACCGGAGCAGGCCCGGGATCTATATCGAAGATCATTTTAATTATGCCATAGGAGAGGCGGTGGAACCTGGCTCTACCTTCAAACTGGCATCAATGATCGCAGCGCTTGAAGATGGTGTTGTGCGCCTTACCGATTCTATTGATACCGGTAACGGGGCTTATGCTTTTTATGACAGAATTATGCGTGACAGTCATCATGGTGGATTCGGAAAGATAACCGTGCGCGATGCATTTGAAAAGTCATCAAATATTGGAATATCAAAGATTATTTTCGATCATTATAAGCAAAATCCAAGGAAGTTCGTTAACCGGTTATACGCCATGGGAATTAATAAGCCACTCGGAGTGGAAATTAAGGGCGAAGGCCAGCCAGTGATCAAGTATCCGGGAGATCCTTCCTGGTCGGGTGTTACTATGCCCTGGATGTCTATCGGTTATGAGGTGAAGATGACTCCTTTGCAAACGCTGGCTTTTTATAATGCAGTGGCCAACAACGGCACCATGGTTCGTCCCATGTTTGTGAAAGCAATCAGTCAGCATGGTAAAATATTGCGCCAATTTGATCCTGTGGTTTTGAATTCTTCAATTTGTTCGGTTGCTACACTGGAGAAAGTTCAGGATTTGCTAAAAGGAGTGGTTGAGCGGGGAACGGCTACGAATATCCGTAATGATGCCTATAAGATTGCCGGTAAAACCGGTACTGCCCAGGTTGCAAAAGGCTCTGCAGGGTATCATGGTGAAGGTGGAGTACAATATATGGCTTCTTTTGTTGGGTATTTTCCTGCCGATCAGCCCATGTATTCCTGTATTGTTGCGGTTAACAGCCCTTCGAATAACGTGTATTACGGAAATATAGTTGCAGGTCGGGTTTTTAGAGAAATATCTGACAGGGTGTATGCCCTTAGCTATGATAAGTTGCAAAATAGTACTGCACGTCCTGAAATAACTGAAGGGGTTTTTCCCTGGTCGAAAGGTGGACCGGAGAATGAACTGTCGGTTATTTTTGAAGAACTGGGTTTCCCGGTTCAGGAAAAGAGCATGAATACCGGATGGGTTTCTACCCTGGCCCGTGAACATACCGTCGAGTTTCGGCCCAAATCTTTGCCCGCGTCTGTTATCCCCCAGGTAAAAGGGATGGGTGCCAAAGATGCAGTGGCGGTGCTGGAGAACAGAGGACTCCGGGTTGCCATAAGTGGTTTTGGGAAAGTGGAAAAGCAATCACTTCCTGCAGGAAAGGCCATCAGAAAAGGAGAAACAATTGTGATATATCTTGAATAAATTAGCGATGCGAAAAAAATTGTCAGATTGTATAGTTGGTGTGGATGTCATTGAACAGATTGGTGATTCCAATCCTTTGGTGGATGATATTATTTTTGATTCCAGAAATGTGGGACCTCATTCCATGTTTGTGGCATTGCGGGGAACACGCGTTGATGGACATGTTTTTATTCAAAATGCTGTTTCTGCCGGTGCATTGGCCGTTGTCTGTGAGGAATTCCCTGAGGGAAACCACCCTAATGTCACTTTTTTAAGGGTTTCCGATTCTCAAAAGGCGCTTGCCACAATTGCTAAAAATTTTTATGATTCTCCCTCTTCGAAATTGAAGCTGGTCGGTGTAACCGGAACCAACGGGAAAACCACCATTGCCACATTGCTCTATGATACGGCCAGATTGCTGGGATATAAAGCCGGTTTGTGCTCAACGTTGGCCAATTTTGTTAACGATTTAAAACTGGAGACCAAACTCACAACTCCTGATGTGGTGACGCTTAATGAATTGATGCATGAAATGGTTAAAGCCGGATGTGATTATTGTTTTATGGAGGTAAGTTCTCATGCTGTTCATCAGGGCCGTATTGACGGACTGGCGTTTTGCGGTGGCATCTTCACCAATATTTCACACGATCATCTTGATTATCATAAAACTTTTGATGAATATATTAATGTAAAGAAACGGTTTTTTGATAATTTGCCTGGTTCGGCATTTGCCCTAACCAATTTGGATGATAAACACGGCAGGGTGATGCTGCAGAATACCGTTGCAGCGAAAAAGTCTTATTCATTAAGAGAAGTAGCAACATATAAAGCCCGCATTATTGAAGGGTTATTTGAGGGTATGCAACTGGCAATTGATGGAAAGGAATTCTGGACTCCCTTTGTGGGGCGCTTCAATGCTTCCAATCTTTTGGCGATTTATGGGGCCGGACGTGAGCTTGGATGGGAATCACAATCATTATTGGTGGCTATGAGCCAGTTGAAGCCAGTTGGGGGTCGTTTTGAAACAATTCGCTCAGCAACCGGAATTACAGGGGTGGTAGATTATGCGCATACTCCTGATGCTCTGAAAAATGTACTTGAAGCCATTAATAATATTCGCAGACCCGAGCAAACGCTTATCACTGTTGTAGGCGCTGGAGGCAACCGTGATATGCTTAAGCGTCCGCTTATGGCTGCCGAGGCTGTGAAGAAAAGTTCCAGGGTTATTCTTACTTCTGATAATCCGCGCGATGAGGAGCCCCAAAATATTATTGATCAGATGATGGAAGGAATTTCTTTCGCTGAGCGGATCAAAGTGTTAACCATTGTGGATCGAACGGAAGCTATACGAACAGCCTGCACCATCGCACGTCCCGGTGATATTGTGCTGGTAGCAGGAAAAGGACATGAAACATATCAGGAGGTGAAAGGTAAAAGATCACATTTTGATGACCGGGAAATTATAAGGGATTTTTTTGAACAACAACAACAATCATAGCTATGCTTTTTTCATTTTATGAGTATCTTGAATCTATTGATTTTCCCGGTGCAGGGATGTTTCAGTATATCTCCTTCCGCTCCGGAATGGCTGTGATTTTCTCTCTTCTGATTGGAACTATTTTTGGGAAATATATTATTAGGTTGTTGCAGCGGCAGCAAATTGGTGAAGTAGTCCGGGATCTGGGTCTCGAAGGACAGTATCAGAAAAAGGGAACTCCTACAATGGGTGGACTTATCATCATTACTTCCATACTGGTGCCCGTTTTATTGTTCGGAAAACTCGATAATGTTTATGTTTTATTGATGATAACGACGACGGTTTGGCTCGGACTGATTGGTTTTTTGGATGATTACATTAAAGTATTTAAAAAGGATAAAAAAGGACTCGCCGGTGGATTTAAGGTGGTAGGCCAGGTGGTGTTGGGCCTGATTGTTGGGCTGACTCTTTATTTTAGTGATGACGTGGTGGTACGGATGCATTCGCCGGATGATATTGCTGCACAACAAACAACTACCGAATTGGTGGAAAACAGGTGGGAAGTGCAAGAAAAGGTCGAATATACCAAGGCGCCCATTACCAATGTTCCGTTTTTCAAGGAAAATCGTTTTAATTATGAGTCACTGCTCGGGTTTCTTGGCGATAAAGCGTCTGATTGGGGTTGGGTGATATTTGTATTGGCAGTCATCTTTATTACTACTGCTGTTTCGAATGGAGCAAATATTACTGATGGACTTGATGGCCTTGCCACCGGAACTTCTGCTATTGTGGGCACTACCCTGGGCATTCTTGCTTATGTTTCAAGCAATACCATTTATGCCGATTATCTGAATATTATGTATGTGCCTCAATCTGAAGAATTGGTGGTGTTTATGAGTGCATTTATTGGTGCAACGGTAGGATTTCTCTGGTATAATTCTTTTCCTGCCCAGGTTTTTATGGGCGACACCGGAAGTCTCACAATAGGTGGGATTATTGCCGTTTTCGCCATTCTGATACGCATGGAACTTCTGATCCCGATTTTGTGTGGTGTGTTCCTGGTTGAAAGTCTGTCTGTGATGATACAGGTCTCTTATTTTAAATATACACGGAAAAGATATGGTACAGGCCGTCGAATTTTCAGAATGGCACCCTTGCACCACCATTATCAATTGAAAGGTTATACTGAATCAAAAATTGTGACGCGATTCTGGATTATCAGTATCATCCTGGCTGTACTTACGATTGTAACCCTCAAAATAAGATAGCACATGGAAAAGGAACTGATCATATTGGGTGCGGGTGAAAGCGGGACCGGGGCTGCTCTTCTGGCGAAACAGAAAGGGTTGCCTGTATTTGTATCTGATTGTGGAGAAATAAAACACGATTTTCAAAAGGAATTGAGGGATGCCGGTATCGAATTTGAAAGCGGAATGCATTCTGAAGATCGCATCATGAATGCGGATGAAGTGGTAAAGAGTCCCGGTATTCCCGATCATTCCCCATTAATCAGAAAGCTGATCAGTAACAATGTGTCAGTAATTTCCGAAATTGAATTTGCCGGTCGTTATTCAGAGGCCCGGATGATTGGAATTACCGGGAGTAATGGTAAAACTACCACTGCTATGTGGACTTATGATTTAATGAAACGTGGTGGGCTGAATGTGATGCTGGCAGGAAATGTGGGGACAAGTCTGGCTCGTCAGTTGCTCAGTGGAGATCCCGATTTCTTTGTCCTTGAGCTTAGTAGCTTTCAACTCGATGGAATTTTTAATTTTAAATGTGACATATCTATACTTACCAATATTACTCCCGATCATCTTGATCGTTATGACTACCTTTTTGAAAAATATGTAGATGCCAAATTCCGGATTTTGAATAATCACAACTCACGCAGTGTTTTTATTTTTAATGCTAATGATAAAGAAGTGAACGCCCGGTTGAAAAAAATGAAATACCCCGGCCGTCGCTGTCCGTTTTCATTTGACGATGTTTACGGAGAAGGGGCTTTTGTGGATGGAGATAAAATTATAATTAATACGCCACGGCATCATCTGTCTATTCCGGTTAAAGATGTGGCTTTGCCCGGAAAACATAATTTGAGCAATGCTATGGCTGCTGCTTTGGCAGCTCTTTGTGCAGGTGCTTCTGAGCATGCTGTGAAGACTGGCCTACGAATATTCGAAGCTGTTGAACACAGACTTGAAAGTGTTGAAGAAATAGATGGCGTTATGTATATCAATGATAGCAAAGCCACCAATATTGATGCGACATGGTTTGCACTTGAAAGTATGGAAAAACCTGTTGTCTGGATTGCAGGGGGTACGGATAAAGGAAATGATTATTCAGTATTGAAGCAACTGGCCGTCGAAAAGGTGAAAGCTCTGATTTGTCTTGGGGTGAATAATGAAAAGTTGGTGTCTTTTTTTGGCAATTTGTTGCCGCATATAGTAGAAACAGGTTCAATGAAAGAGGCCGTTTCGGAGGCTCGTAAAATTGCACGCACCGGCGATGTGGTGCTTTTATCACCTGCCTGTGCAAGTTTCGATTTGTTCGAAAACTATGAACAGCGTGGACATTTTTTTAAGGATGAGGTATATAAAATGAAACAATGATGAGCAATTTTGTCCGCAAATACATTAAGGGCGACCATACAATCTGGGTAATAATCGTTTTCCTGGCTCTGGTTTCTTTGCTGACGGTTTATAGCGCCACTGGTAGTCTGGCATATAAAACTCAGGGTGGAAATACCACGTATTTCATGTTCAAGCAATTGGGATTTTTACTGGTGGGTATTTCTCTCATTGTTGTTGTTCATCGTATTCCGTACAAGTACTTTATTATTTTTAGTTTGCCGGTGTTGTATTTTTCTATTTTTATGCTGGCAATAACACTTATTTCTGGACAGAATCTGAACGAAGCCAGCCGATGGTTTACGGTTCCCGGTATCGGATTGAGTTTTCAACCTTCAGAGTTGGCAAAACTTGCTCTTATAGTTTATGTTGCCCGGGTGCTTGCCCAGCATCAGAAAGAAGACGGACCTACTCATGGTGCTTTCTGGCCCATTATGATTCATACAGGTATTGTTTGTTTGTTGATTTTTCCGGAAAACCTCTCAACCTCTCTGCTTTTGGCTGGAATGGTGATGCTGATGATGTTTCTTGGCAGAGTACCGTTTAAGAATCTTTTTTTTACAGGACTATCCGGGGCCGCGATTATAACACTGGTTTTGGTTCTGGCAATGAATGATGTGGTCTTGATTGATCGTGCGGAAACATGGGCTGCTCGTGTTGAAAATTTCATGGATGATGGAAATGATGACGCAAATTTTGAGTATGGAAGTGACTACCAGATTACTCAGTCGAAAATAGCTATTGCTACCGGAGGGTTGTTGGGTAAAGGTCCTGGAAACAGTGAGCAGCGCAATTTTCTGCCTCACCCTTACAGCGATTTTATTTATGCGATTATAGCGGAAGAATTCGGGCTTGGAGGAGCGTTTTTGGTTTTGGCTGCCTATTTTTTTCTTTTGGCACGCATAGGAATTCTCGTGAAATCAAGCAGTCGTGCTTTTCCGGCTTTCATGGTGCTTGGTCTCGGACTGATGCTTGTTACTCAGGCCTTTGTTAATATGGGTGTGACTGTTGGTATTTTTCCTGTTACCGGACAGCCATTGCCTTTGGTAAGTATGGGAGGAACATCTATTTTGTTTACCTGCCTGGCGTTAGGGGCCATTTTGAGTGTGAGCAGACATAATCAGGAAGAACGTGATAAAAAGATGGCAACCTCAAGTGCCGTCAATGATGATAATCAATGATGAAATAATTATAGGAATAAAGCAGACTCTGGAAATGAGCAAAAAAATAAAAATAATAATCAGCGGTGGAGGTACCGGAGGGCATGTCTTTCCGGCTATAGCCATTGCCGATGCCCTGACAAAACGAAATCCCGATGTGGAAATTTTATTTGTGGGAGCTGCCGGACGGATGGAAATGGAAAAAGTTCCTGCGGCCGGTTATGAAATTATTGGCTTGCCTGTCGCCGGGTTCCAGCGAAGACTGACATTTAAAAATGTGACTTTTTTCTTTAAGTTGGCTTACAGCATGTTAAGGGCGCGCCGGATTGTTCGTTCATTTAAACCCGATGTGGTTGTAGGAGTTGGTGGTTATGCCAGCGGACCGGTATTGCGTGCAGCATCATCTGTTGGGGTGCCAACATTATTGCAGGAACAAAACAGTTACCCCGGTATTACGAACAAGATACTTGCCCGCAAAGCACATCGTATTTGTGTCGCTTACCCCAATATGGAACGGTTTTTTCCGGCTCCAGGTATTGTGCTTACGGGTAATCCTGTCCGCCAAAATTTGCTGATGCCTGTTGATAAAGATGAAGCTTATACCCATTTTGGACTGGTTCCGGATAAGAAAACCATTCTTGTACTTGGAGGATCTCTTGGGGCGGGAAGTATTAATGCGGGAATCATGGAGAGGATAGAGCAGATTATTCAACGTGAAGATATTCAGATGATATGGCAGTGTGGAAAGTATTATTTCGACGATTTGGAAAGAAAAATGGCCGAACTAAATGTCCCTGATATTTTACTGGTGCCTTTTATACGAAAAATGGAACTTGCATACGGCGTTGCTGATGTGGTTGTTTCCAGAGCAGGTGCAGGCACCATTAGTGAACTGGCTCTGTTAGGAAAGGCCTCTGTTTTAGTGCCATCGCCCAATGTGTCAGAGGATCATCAGACAAAAAATGCTATGTCGCTGGTAAAAGACGATGGCGCATTGCTTGTAGCCGACCATGAAGCAGGATCGAAACTGGTTCCTGAGATTCTTGCTTTGATTTATAATAATGAGAAGCGGAAGCAGCTGGAGAGGAGAATTAAATTGTTTGCGTTTCCGGATTCAGCGGATAAAATTGCTAAAGAAATTGAGCTAATTGTTGAAAATAAATAAATGAAACAATTCAGAGAATACCAAAATGTGTTTTTTATCGGGATTGGTGGCATTGGAATGAGTGCACTGGCCCGGTTCTTCAATACATCGGGTTACAATGTGGCTGGATACGACCGCACACGCGGACCTGTTACAGATGCTCTTTGTGATGAAGGCATTGAAGTGGTATTTGATGAAGAGGTGAAAAGTATACCTGACAAATATACAGACCCGGCTTATACGCTGGTGGTTTATACGCCTGCGGTGCCATCGAAGCATGACCAGTTAATCTGGTTTAGCGGTAAAGGATTCACAGTACTCAAACGCTCGAAAGTATTGGGTATGATTACCGAGGATACGAAGTCGGTCTGCGTGGCCGGCACCCATGGAAAAACAACGGTTTCTACCATGGTGGCTTTTTTATTTCATAATAGCAAATTGGGGGTAAATGCTTTCCTGGGAGGCATTTCCAAAAATTTCGGAACCAATTTCCTTATAAATATAGAATCTGATCTGGTTGTTCTTGAAGCTGATGAATTTGACAGGTCTTTTTTGCAGTTGACCCCTTATACTGCCTTGATTACCTCCATGGATGCCGACCATCTCGATATTTACGGTACGGCAGAAGAGGTAAAAGAGGGTTTTCTGCAATTTGCCGCTCGCATCAGAAAAAATGGCATTTTGCTGATAAAATCCGGATTGCAGGTGCCTGATAAGCTTGCTGAAGGAGTTAGAGTTTTTTCATATTCTATGGAACAAGAAGCGGATTACAGCGTTCATAATTTGAGAGAAAAAGATGGGATATTTTCATTCGATCTGAAAACTCCCGATGGTATTTTAAAGGATTTTACACTGGGCATTCCGGGTCTGATCAATGTTGAGAATGCAGTTGCCGCTCTGGCTCTGGGATTGATGAACGGGGTTGAGCCAGATGAAATGAAAGAATCACTTCTCCGGTTTAAGGGAATCTCCCGTCGTTTTGATGTTATTATTAACACACCCCGGTTGGTTTACATTGATGATTATGCCCATCATCCCGAAGAGATCAGAGCCACCCTCAAAGGTGTGCGGAAGGCTTATCACGATCGAAAGATTACAGGCGTTTTTCAGCCTCATTTATTTTCACGTACTCGGGATTTTGCCAGAGAGTTTGCCGCAGTCCTGGATGAAGGACTGGATCGGATTATATTGTTGCCGGTATATCCGGCCCGGGAAGAACCAATTCAGGGTGTAAGCAGTGAAATCATTGCCGCGTATCTGGATCCGGAGAAATATATAATTGCCGGCAAGGAAGACCTGCTGCAGCAAATTAATAAGATTCAGCCTGATGTTCTAATTACCATGGGAGCGGGTGATATCGACAGGCTCGTTCCGGAAATTCATAAATGGGGATTAAAAAATATTTTATGAAGCGATTCAGAAAAATACTGTTGTGGAGTTTATTGCTTCTCTATTTTCCCGTGATGCTGAGCCTGGTAGGAAGTCATCGTCAAAAGCTTCTGTGCTCTGAAGTTGTTGTAGATGTGAAGGATAGTATTCAAACAGGGTTTGTTAATGGTCAGGAAATTAGAATCGCTGTTTTGAAAAAATTCAACGGAATATTAGGTGAACCAATCAATATACTTAATATTGAAAAAATAGAATTGTTTGTAGAAAAACATCCGGCTATAAAAAATTGTGAAGTTTATAATACCATCGGCGGGCATTTGAGAATTGATCTTGTTCAACATTTGCCTTTGCTTAGGATTTTTGAAAATGACCGTTCTTATTATATTGACGAAGAAGGCAACGATATGCCCTTATTTGACAACTATACAGCACGGGTATTGGTTGTCAGTGGGAGCTTAAAAGGACAAATGGACCATTTGCTCTATATTTCCAGACTTTTCAGAAATGATCCACTCTGGTCGGCACAAATGGAACAAATATATGTCAAGTCGAATGGAGATTATGTGTTGGTTCCCAGGGTTGGGGATCACCTTATCTTATTAGGGCCACCCGAACGGATTCAGGAAAAATTAAGAAACCTGAAAGCACTCTATAAGCATGGTTTATCCCCCAGGGAGTGGAACAATTATCAGATGATTAATCTAAAATATAAAGGACAGATACTTTGCTCGAAAAACAGGAAAATATGAATCAGGAATTGAATTTGATAGCAGCCATCGACATCGGGTCCACTAAAATAGTGGCCGTGGCAGGTCGTAAACATCCCAATGGTCAGGTAGAGGTTTTGGCAATAGAGAAAGTTGCTTCTACGGGGGTTAAACGTGGCATTGTTCTGAATATTGATGAAACAGTTAAAGCCATCCGGCAGGTTGTTTCGGCACTTGAACAACGCCTGAATATTAAACTGAGTGAGGTTTTTGTTGGTGTGGCAGGTCATAATGTCCGCACAATGGTCAACCAGTGTTATAATTTCATAAAGGAGGGTAATGAAATCAATACCTTCGACCTGGAGCAACTCTTACAAGACAGCTACCGTATTATACTGGAGCCCGATGAGAAGATTCTTCATGTAATTCCTCAGTATTATACGGTGGATCATGAGAGCGGAATTAAAAAACCTGTTGGTCATTCAGGACAAAGAATTGAGGGGCATTTTCATGTGGTGATCGGGCGTTTATCTGCCATCAGCAATGTTGAAAAATGTATAGAGCGGGCTGGACTCAGGCTGAACGGATTATTATTTACTCCTCTTGCATCATCGGGGGCTGTTCTTTCTGAGGAGGAGAAAGAAGCAGGTGTGGTGGTGGTTGATATTGGAGCCGGAGTAACAGAACTTGCTTTATTCCAGGATGGTGTATTGCGTCATTCTGCAATTGTGCCTTTTGGTGGTAATGTTATTACTGATGATATAAAGGAGGGCTGCGCGGTGCTTTTCAAGCAGGCTGAGGCGTTAAAGACCCAGTTTGGATCTGCTTTGGGAACTCTGGCTCGTGAAGATGCTGTTGTGACCATTCCGGGAATTCCGGGATGGGAGCCCAAGGAGATTTCATTTAAGAGTCTGGCATGCATTATTCAGGCCCGGATGGAAGAAATTATTGAACTTATTATGCACCATGTGGAACGTTCGGGTTACTATGAAAAACTGGGTGCCGGAATTGTTATAACCGGCGGAGGAGCTATGCTGGCTCATCTCACCGAACTAACCAAACTAAAAACGGGCCTTGATGTAAGGATTGGGAAACCATCCATGGCTTTTTCCAATGAAGAAACAGATTCCCTCAGCGATACTTCTTTTTCCACGGCTGTTGGATTGTTAACATCGATTGGTCAATATCCCGGAACCCAGATTAGCCGTGAGCAAAAGTTGTTTGATAATATTGAGACGGAAGTTCCGTTGAATGAAAAAAAATCGAAATCGTCAGCCAGTAAGGCAAGAAAAGAGAAACGAGACAAAAAGCTTGAATATATTACCGGAGATCTGTTTGGAAATATAAAGCGAAATATTGCCGGTATCTTTGATGAAAGAGATACCGATATGTAATCCCCGCAAAGGAGGTAATTATGAGTGAAGATTTGATGAATTTTGATATGCCGGGCGATCCCAATTCAATTATTAAAGTAATTGGTGTTGGTGGCGGTGGCAGCAATGCTGTGAATTATATGCACGGTCTTGGAATCAAGGATGTTAGTTTTGTGGTTTGTAATACCGATTCTCAGGCTTTGGTCAATAGTCCGGTACCCATAAAAATTCAACTTGGTGAATCTCTTACCGAGGGACGTGGTGCCGGAAATAAGCCACTTAAAGGTCGTGAAGCTGCCATTGAGAGTTTGGAGACTGTCCAGCAGGTTCTGGAAGGAAATACTAAAATGGTGTTTATCACCGCCGGAATGGGAGGTGGTACCGGAACCGGTGCCGCTCCTGTTATTGCCAAGGCAGCCCGTGAAATGGGTATCCTTACTGTTGGCATTGTTACCATTCCCTTTAAGTTTGAAGGGCGCATCCGCATTGAACAGGCCTTGGAAGGAATAGCTGAAATTGAGCAGCATGTTGACTCACTGTTGATCATTAACAATGAGAAATTGCGTGATATGTACGGGGATTTGAAACTAAGTAATGCTTTCTCTCGTGCCGATAATGTTTTGGCTACTGCGGCAAAAGGTATTGCCGAGATCATTACTGTACACGGTTACATCAATGTGGACTTCGCCGATGTGGAAACTGTAATGAAAAACAGTGGTGTGGCCATCATGGGATCGTCCACGGCCCAGGGAGACGCTCGTGCTATTGATGCCATCCAGGCTGCTCTTGAGTCGCCATTGCTGAATAATAATGATGTTCGTGGGGCCCGTAATATTCTTCTGAATATCACTTCGGGTGTGGACGAAATTACCATGGACGAAGTTGGTGAAATAACGGATTATGTGCAGGACAGGGTCGGAGCAGCAGCTTCAATTATCTGGGGTTCGGGCACCGATCAACGATTGAAGGATGAAGTGGGTGTTACCATTATTGCAACTGGATTTGCATCTGGTCATATTATCCAGAAACAGGGGGATAAACCGGCCGGCAAGCAAGTGACCCGGTATAATATGGATGAAGACGGAAATGTGAGTGACCCTCTCTCTCAACAGTCCGAAGTTGAAGAGGATGAAGAAACCCGGGTGTTTGATTTTGATGCGCTGGAACGGGAGAAAGAACGACAAATTGAATGGCTTTACGGTAATGATAAAAAAAATGAGACAACTGACGGATCTGATGAGGATTTTCTTTCCTGGGGTATAGACAGCAATAATAAAGATGCTGCTCCTATTCTCGAGAGAGGATCTGCTGCAGCTTTGACGCCCGAAGAAATGAATGATGAGAAACTCATCGATGAAATGGAAAATGTTCCTGCCTATAAACGTAGAAATGTGAATATAGGAAACCAGAAGAAAAAAGGAGAAGCGACTTCTGGTGAAAAAGGCAGTAAGGTATCGCGCTTCTCGCTTAAAGAGGGACGAAACGGACCAAAGTTAAGTGACAATAATCCATGGTTACATGACAATGTTGATTGATTTAATTATATAACAGATTTTTATGAGTTTGATAGATGAAATTTCAGATGAAATAAAGGTGGCTATGAAAGCCAGAGAGCCATTAAAACTGGAAGCTTTAAGAAGTATTAAAAAAGAATTGCTGGAAGCCCGTGCCGCCGCAAAAGCAGGGGGTAAAATATCAGAGGATGACGAGATTGCAATTATTCAGCGCATGGTGAAACAGCGTAAAGATTCGGCCAATATATATTCCGTTCAGGGACGGGCTGATCTTTATGATAAGGAGATGGCTGAAGCTGAAATTATTGGGGAGTTTCTCCCGGCTCAGTTATCACCTGAAGAATTGGAGCATGAATTGAAAACCATTATTGAACAGTCCGGGGCTGAATCAATGAAAGATATGGGGAAAGTTATGGGCATTGCATCCAAAAAACTGGCTGGTAAAGCTGAAGGAAAAGATATTTCGGATACAGTGAAGCGTCTACTTTCCGAATCCTGACAGAATAATGAAACTAAATACCTGTTTTCCTCCGGAGAAACATTATTATGAGTGCTCGTCAGGATTTAAAAGAATTATTTCATGCACAATAGACCGCTAGATTTTTCAATATAAAATTTAAGATGAATCGTATGGCGATGAAAATATGCATTTTAACACAACAAAACTTTTTAGATATAAACAATTGATTCAAAAGCTATTGTGAGAGACTGACGGACTATTGTCATACAGATAATAGTAAATAAAATAAAAAAAAGGGTGAGAATATATTCTCACCCTTTTTTTTGATATTGTTTCAAATTCAGAGGTTAATAAAAACTTGACCTGTTGTCAATGATTTCTGCATTGTTGCGAATTGTTTCGAGTAACTGATAATCAATTTTTGAATTTAGATTATTTTTCAGTTGTCCGCGTACTTCAGTCATTTTTGTTTCCACCTCATTCTTGTTCGTAACCTGCACCAGATAAACTCCGTTGTTGCCTGCGACAGGTTCAGATAATTGATTGAGGGGTGAATAAACGGCCAAAGCAACCAAAGACGGTTCAACACCTGCTCCTGATACCTGAAAGGCATCAAATGAGATTTCTGTTGCTGATTGAATTTCTGCATCAAGGCTTTCTGCTATTTGTTGAAGTGATTTACCACTTTCTTTTTCCTGACGTAATTGCTCCAGCAGTTGTTCTTTTTTCTTGTCATTCATAAGTTGACGCTCAATACGATTTCTGACTGCATCCAGCGGCATAGTTCCTTCCTCGGTCACGGAGGTGAGAACAGCAATTACAAACTGGTCGCCAAACTCAAAAATGGGTGACAGCTCTCCTGTTTCGGCATTAAAGGCCCATTTTACAAGGTCACGTGGCGATTCAAGCGATCCAACTTTGCGCTCGTTTTTGCTGAGATTCCGGCCGTATTTTTTAGTGATGTTGTTTTCAGCAATGGCTTCGTTGAATTCTTCCTGTGAATTATTGAGAGCTGCAAAACGTGTAGCCTCGGAATAAACATTTTGGTATGTCTTTGAACTGTATGTTATTTCGCGTCCAAGCGTTGCAGTCTGGTATTTAGTAGTAGGCGCTCCTTTGTCCTGAATTTCGATAATATGAATGCCAAATTGTGATTCAACTTTCACAATGTCTCCTTTTTCTCCAAAGAAAACAGCATCGTTAAATGGTTTTACCATTTGTCCTTCACCGAACCAGCCCAGTTCGCCACCATTAATGGCTGAGCCCTGATCTTCAGAATGCTGGCGGGCTAACTGCGTGAAATCGGCGCCGGTGTTCAGCAGATTAATAAGGCTGTCGGCCAGCTCATTCGCTTCATTGGGATTCTGTTCGCTCGGGCGCAACAAAATATGACGCGCTTTTACTGAGTCGGGAATTTGTGCCACGTCGACAAGACGTGTAAGCATATAAATATCGTCTTCCAGGTAAGGACCATAAACATCCCCTTCTGAAGCCGATGTCACAAAATCTCTGATCTCATTGTCAAGTCCTTCAGCTTTTTGATACTTAAGATTCAAAGGAATGTCCGAATTGACTCTCACAAATTGCTCCACATTGATGTTTGGAGCGCTAAAGTCATCTTTCATTTCAAGAATCCGTTCCTCAGTCAATCGACGGTCTTCCTCTGTGGGTTCAACGTCAAAGGTGATGTATTCAATATCACGACTGGCTTCCTGTTTGAATTCATCCTGATTGTTTTTGTAATAGTTTTCTATTTCAGGGGTCCTAACTGTTACTTCATCATCAGGAATCGATGTAAGTCGCTGTACCAGAAAATCAAAATCTACATTGGCTGATCTTGCCTCAGTTTCGCTTTCGGCCCACTGGGTAGTTACGTAAAAGCCCTTTTGCAGAAGATTTGAATATTTACTGAATAATCGTTCACTGATGATTTGTTGCTCTATAAATGACCAGTAAAAGTTGGCTGTTGGGTCGTATTGCTTTGATCTTAAGAAATTTATTACTTGTTCTTTGTCAAAAGCACCAGTTTGAGGATTGCTAAACAATTGCCGAATGGTTGGATGTATGTTGGTCCCGGTTACCATATCAAGCAATTCGGCCGAAGTAACTTCGATGCCAAGTTCTTCATACTTTTCACTCATCAGGACTTCATTGATCATCTGGTCCCAGGCCTGCTCACGAAGGCGGTTTACCATTTCGGCGTCCAGCGACGTTTCGTTGGAGTTCAGTCTGGTATATTCCTCCATCTCTGAAACTTTGGATTGAAATTCCTGAATAGATACTGAATGTCCGTCTATTTCTGCGACTTCCATTTGTGATCTTTGAAAAATGGATGTGCCTGAGCTTAACAGGTCGGTCATTATGAAGGCAAACAGGGCGAAGCCGATCATTACGGCTACAAGAACTCCTCCTTTACTTCTGATTTTTTCTAAAGTTGCCATTGAATACAGATTAAATTTGGTTTTAAATCAGGCTGCAAATATACAAAAAAATGAACAATC
>JBEPWN010000010.1:0-21789 GCA_041642395.1 Marinilabilia sp.
CGGATGCAAACTGAGGCGGAACAAAAATAATAGAGGTGTTTGCTCCGGTCTCCTTAACAGCATCACTCACAGTATTAAAAACAGGCAAATCAAGATGTCTTGCCCCACCCTTCCCGGGAGTGACACCACCTACAATACAAGTACCGTAGTCGATCATCTGTTGGGTATGGAAACTGCCTTCACGTCCGGTGATACCCTGAACAATAATTTTGGAACTCTGATCTAGCAATACACTCATAAGTTAAATATAAAGAATTATAATTTGTAATATTGATTCTACCCCAGATTTTGCAACATCAAGTATAAATAAATGACAGTCAGGGGTTGACTTTCCAAAGTAAGGATCAATCAACTCGCTATATATCATTTAGTCAAGTCCTGACTAGCAAATTTCAGGTCTACCAATTAAAAATACCCCGGTCACTGAAACAAAATATTTCATTAATGTATGGTTAACGTTCATAAGGGGCAAAGGGTTTACTTTTGCTCAAAACACAATAACATTTTTACCATGAACTTTCATTCTTTACAAATTCGCCAAAAATTAATTCTGGGATTCGGGATAATACTGGCGGTAGTAGCCCTTTCCGGCATGATATTACTAACAGGGCTATTCAACATAAATAAATCATCTCATGCTTTGCATGATGAACAAATTCCAGCACTGGCACAAACGTACAAACTTCAGAATCACTGGCAAAGGGCAGTTTTTAATCTTCGAAGTTTTTCATCCCAAAAAGAGGAAAAATATTATATATTGGCCAATCATGAACTGAAGCAAGCACAAGAAACACTTAATACGCTTAAATCGGCAACCTTCGAAAATAATCGCAGAATCCTAAACTGGGATGCTGTGGAGAAAGAACTGAATGCTTTCAGGATTCAGGCGCGAAAATCACAAATTGCAGCGCATCAGGTCGATTCATCATACGAAACGCTGGATTCAGCACAAATGAGACTTCAAAAACTTTCGGACAATTACCTGAATCTTCAATATAAAAAACTTAAAAAAGATGTGGATAATAGCGCTTACAATCACATTATTAAAAGACGGGTGGATAAAATCAGCCTGATGAATGATATTGTTACCACAACGGAGAACCTTAAAATAACAATTGGTGAAACCAATTACCGCAATGATCCCTCACTGCTTAATAACCTTACCTCTTCTTTCGACATTATACGCATGAATGTGGAAACCATTCTGCCCATGACTACAAAAAAATATGATCTTGAGGCACTGAATGAGATTCTTAACCAAAACATGATTTGTGAAACCTCCCTGGAAGTCCTTAAAAACAACTGGCTTATATACAGCAAACTCAACAACCATGATTTTCTGAATAAAGGATTGTCAATGACAATGGATATGGCAAAAAAACAGGAAAACTCTCTTACCCAAAGTTCACACACAAACCTGATGCATGCTACAAATGCCATAAAAATTTGGTGGTGGAGTTTTATTCTTTCTCTGTTAATAGGAATTTTTCTTGCCTGGCGCATTAGCCGCTCTCTTTCTGAGCCAATACTCGAACTCACAAAAATTGCTTCTTTACAGGCAGATGGGATGTTAATTTCTATTCCTGAAACCAACCGCAAAGATGAAGTGGGTGTTCTTATCCGATCCATGAAAGTACATCAGGAACAAACCATCCGAATTGTTGATGGCCTGACCACAATTGGCAGCTCATTAAATGATCTCATAATAAGACTAAAAAACAGATCTCAGAACCTTACAGAAATAACAAACACTCAGGCTACATCTTCTCAGGAAATAACAGCTTCAGTGGAAGAGATGCAAATGCTAACCGAAAACAGTAGTTCGGAAGCAACAAAAGCAGCTACAGAAATGCATAAAGCCAAAATGGATGTTGAAGAATATGTTCTTCAAAACAAGGAAACAATTGACCAGATGCAACAATTAATGGCCGGTTCTGCTATAATATCAGAACTTGCTTCACAAACATATATTTTGTCCGTAAATGCATCGATTGAAGCCTCTCGCAATATTGGTGAAGACAGTAAAGGCTTTGGGGCCATCGCCCAGGCAATGCGCGATCTGGCTGAACAGGTTAAAACCGCTGCAGAAGAATTAAACAAGGTAACCGAAAAAGGACAGAAAACATCGAATAAAGCCATTACAAATCTTGATAATATCAATAAAATCATCAGTAACAATGGCGATGTACTGGAAAACCTGGCTTCCTTGTCTATAAGCCAAAATGCCGAAGCACGACAAATATCAAGAGCTATTCAACAACTAAATACAGAAACACAAAGCACAGCCCAGATGGCTGAAGCCATGACCGATGAAGCATACCGGCTTAGCAATCATGCGGATGAATTGCAGGAAATGCTCAACTTCTATCAAAAACAGGAAGTTGATGATAGTACTTTACCAAAAGTAAAACAATGGGAATGGGCAGAACTATTTTCAAATAATGAGGACGACGACAAAATTAAAGAGTGGGAGGAAATCAGCAGTCAATAACCAACCTGCAGGACACACTGAAGTTAAAACACCAACTGCCTTATGGTATCAACCCATTGCATATTCAGATTGAGACAGGGAATGGCTTTGAAGTCCTCTCCACCTGATTCAAGAAAAGTTTCCTTCCCTTCAATATTGATTTCTTCCAGAGTTTCCAGACAATCGCTTACAAAAGCAGGGGTAACAACCGCAATTCTTTTTATTCCCTGCTGTGGCAATTGTTTTAAAACAGCGGCAGTGGCAGGCCCCAGCCATTTATCACTCCCCAACCGTGACTGAAAAGAAACACTGTATTGATCGGTTGATAATTGCAGTTTTGAAACCACCAGCCGGGTGGTTTCGAGAACCTGATGACGGTAACATTTCTCATGAGCAGGCGATGGTGTATGGCAACAATCCGGGGTTTTAAGACAATGCTGTCCGGTTATATCGGTTTTAAGAATATGCCGTTCCGGCACTCCGTGATAGCTAAACAATAAATAATCGAATCCTTCATCAAGAACCGGTTTGATTGAACCTGTCAAAGCATCAATGTATCCCGGATAATTGTAATAAGGAGCAATCAATTTCAGGTCAAATGACCATGTACCATCCATCCATGTCTTTTTAACATGTTCAACAGCGGTTTCATAACTGCTCATGGCATAATGAGGGTAGAGCGGAAACAAAACGACCTGTTCAACATCGGGATGTTCATCAATAATATGCTGAAATGCAACTTCCGGTGCAGGATTACCATAACGCATACACATATATGTTGGAATTCCTGTAACAGATTCTACAGCTTTAGTCAATTTTTCAGTAATAACAACCAATGGCGAACCTTCCGCGGTCCATATTCGCTTGTATTTTTTTGCACTCACAGGGCTTCTGAAAGGTGCTATTATTCCGTTAACCAACATCCAACGGGGAAAGCGGGGAATATCAATAACCCGTCCATCAATCAGAAATTCACGAAGAAATTTCCGAACATCTTTTGTCGAGGTAGAATCCGGGGAACCAAGGTTGGTAAGAAGAATGGCCTTTTTCATTATTGACAGTATAAAAACGATTGAAAATCAAAAATACAAGTAATTGTCCGAACAGAAAGCCCGTTACCTGGTTTAGTTAACAAGAATTATATATAATCTCAGAAAGACATGAAAATTCTGCTAACAGGTGTTACCGGTTACATTGGCAAACGACTTCTTCCGGTTCTTATTGATCAGGGACATGAAGTTTTTTGTTGCGTACGTGATGCCAAACGCTTTAACCCCGATGAATATCCGGAGCACAAGGTTCATATTATAGAAGTTGATTTTCTACTCAGGGAAACCCTCAAAAATATTCCCCATGAAATTGATGCAGCCTACTATCTGATACATTCCATGTCAGCATCAGTTGGTGGATTTGAAACTATGGAGCGTACCTCTGCCGAAAATTTCCGCGACAGAATATCGCAAACCATGGTAAAACAGGTTATTTTTCTAAGTGGCATTATAAATGCACAAAAGTTATCGGAACATCTGCAATCGAGAAAAGGAGTGGAAGACATTCTGGGAACGGGTAGTTATCATCTTACTACATTGCGGGCCGGTATAATTATAGGATCGGGAAGTGCATCCTTTGAGATCATGCGCGATCTGGTAGAGAAGCTTCCGGTAATGATTGCACCCCGATGGGTAGAATCACGTTCCCAGCCAATTGCCATACGCAATGTCATTGAATTTTTAAAAGGCGTGCTGTTGCTGAAAAAAACTTACAACCAAAATTTCGACATTGGAGGTCCCCAGGTACTCACCTATAAACAAATGTTGCTATCTTTTGCTGAAGTCCGCAACCTGAAGCGTCGCATAATTACTGTTCCCGTAATGACCCCAAAACTTTCTTCATACTGGCTCTATTTTATAACCTCAACATCATACAAACTGGCCATGAATCTGGTGGATAGCATGAAAGTTGAAGTAATAGCTGAAAAAAACCCGTTGAGTGAATGGCTCAACATAGAATTGATACCATACAAGCAAGCAGTGAAAATGGCCTTTGGGAAAATCGAGCAACAGGAAGTATTATCAAGCTGGACCGATGCACTATCTGACACGTCCACTGAGATTGACATCAGCAAATTTCAGGAAGCACCCACCTATGGATGCTTGAAAGATGCGAGGAAACGTAAAATATCAGACCCAAATAAAACGCTGAACAGGATATGGTCCATTGGGGGTAATACCGGCTGGTACTATGCGAACTGGCTTTGGGATATAAGGGGATTCATGGACAAACTTGCGGGAGGCGTAGGTTTACAGAGGGGACGAAAAAACCAGACCGTTATCCGGACAGGGGAATCACTGGATTTCTGGCGTGTTTTGCTGGCATCACGTGAAGATAAACGGCTTTTGCTATATGCAGAAATGAAACTTCCGGGTGAAGCATGGCTGGAATTCAAAATTACCGATCATATGATCTATCAAACGGCTACTTTTCGGCCAAAAGGAGTATGGGGACGCATTTACTGGTACTCATTATTTCCATTTCATCACATGATATTTGAAGGTATGATCCGGAAAATAGCATCATGAAAACTTGTTTGTTGAATATCACGGTTAAAAACAAATCGAATTTAAAAGATTCTCAACTCATTAAGACTTTCGGGTTTCTTTAGAAAGATCCGGATTTCATATTAACCGAGCACATACCATAAACTGCCCTTACAGAACGACAATAATAATTTGCTAAAAGCCCAACGCATTGCGTTGGACTGAATTAAGCTGCGCTTTCAGTCCGAAAAAAAGCCATCCCTACCATTTCCGAAATACAACATTGTTTTTTTATTATCAACTAATTAAAAACAAAATATAAAGGGTTTACAAATCGGTTTCATTTCAAAAAATGCCGGGCAGGTCTTTGCATTTAATACATTTTAACATTAAATAAAATTTTATAAATATTTTATAAATATTTTTAATCCTTTTGTTCATCCAAAGCTTCCAGTCTTTTTAAAAGTGGTGGATGTGAATAATTGAAAAGCACATACCATGGATGCGGTGTAGGATTACTAAGGGCATTGGCCGAGATCTTTTTCAAAGCCGATTGCAGGGCACCAGGATCAGCATGCCTGGCAGCAAAAGCATCAGCCTGATATTCGTTTCGGCGTGAAAAAATTGTCATTCCCAGGCCTAACACTCCACTTACCGGACTATAAAGTATCCCAAAACCAATCAACCCAATATGAAAAGTCACCTCATCAGCGCCCAGGGCCTGTGAAAGAGCCGGATGATTAACAAACCAGCCAAGCAGAAATAATGTAACACCCGTTTGCAATACTCCAAGTATGGTTCCGGTAATGATGTGTTTTAAACGGAAATGGCCAATCTCATGAGCCAGAACAGCTACAATCTCATTATTTTCCAGGTCATTGATCAACGTGTCGAAAAGCACAATCCTTTTGTTTTTTCCAAAGCCACTGAAAAAGGCATTGGCTTTGGTCGAACGTCGCGAGCCATCCATCACAAAAACATTATCCAGAGTAAAACCTGCCCGCTCACTCATTTTTTCAATGGCGGTACGTAGTTCTCCCTCTTCCAATGGCGTTTGCTTATTAAACATTGGCAATATCAGCGTGGTATAAAACTTGCCTAAAAAGATTGTAAAAAACGATAACCCTGCCCATGCATAAAGCCAAAACCAGCGACCCGCAATATTATAGAACCAAATCACCAGGGCAAGCAATAAACCACCAATGATTGCTCCCAGCAACAGACCTTTAATCTGATCGAGAGCAAATGTGCCGGGAGTGGTTTTGTTAAAACCAAAACGCTCCTCAATCACAAAAGTTTGGTAAATAGAAAATGGAAGTCCTATAACGAAAGAAGCCGCCCCGATAATACCGAAAAACACCAGGGGACGCCATAACCAATGATCAGTCACCTGCTCAACCACCAATTCATCAACAAAAGCAAAACCATGAAACCAAAGAAACACCAGCAATAAAACCAGGCTGAAAGTCGAAGATATCTTTCCAAAGCGATGATTCACTTTCCTGTATTTTTTCTGCTTTTCAAACTTTTCCTGCGGATAAACATCTGCCAAACGCTCAGGTACCTTATCTGCCCAGCTGCGCCGGTTCAACTCTTCCAATATCCATCCCCAAAGGGCGTCAATCAATAAAATTGCTATGATGATGTAAAAAAGTGTTGTATGCATTTTTTGAATTAAATTATTTTATAAATGCTTACCTCGGGTTTCCACCTGGGGTTATTCAAATTAGTCCCTTTCAGGGACGCCAGCAGGCTCATTTACGTATTATGCTTCACCTTTTTGAGGACCTTTCCGAAACCATCCCCACTCCAACTCTTCTACTCCCCTGTTACAAATCCTGACTATTCGGAATCTATAATTATTTACATCTCACCTATGATCTTAATTATATGATCAATTGGTACCTGATCATTGGTAATTGGTAATCGATCATTGGTAATTGGTAACTGATCATTGTTTCTCCACCGGTCCCCGCTTAATCACTCTATTTACATAATAGATACCGGCAACAACAAACGGAATACTCAAAATTTGTCCCATATTCATTGCCATCCCCTCTTCAAAGGATTCCTGAGGAGCTTTCATATATTCGATAATAAACCGGGCACCAAAAATGCCTATCAGGAAAACCCCAAACAAGAGTCCGCGACGCAAACGTGCATTGGTTTTCCAGTAAAGAAACATCAGGTAAGCAAACACAACCAGGTACGCGAGGGCTTCATAAAGCTGGGCAGGATGTCTTAAAACGACCTCATTGGGATCAACACGCTGAAACCAGAATGCCCATGAAACATCAGTTACCTTACCAACAATCTCAGAATTCATCAGATTACCAAGACGGATAAAAACTGCGGCCAGTGCCACCGGCACTACCAGTCTGTCAAGTATCCAAAGCATTGGTTTTTTAGTTACCCTTTTTGAATACAAGTATATGGCCACCAGAATTCCAATAGCACCTCCATGACTGGCGAGACCTCCATGCCAGATAGCAAGTATTTCTCCGGGATTCTGAGAATAATAATCCCAGCCGTAAAAAAACACATGCCCCAAGCGGGCGCCAATCACAGTAGCAACCACCACATAAATAAATAATTTATCAAGCCATGGTTCGGGCAATTGTTCCCGCTTAAACATCTGCTCAATAATGTAGTAGCCCGAAAGAAAAGCCATCGCAAAGAAAAGCCCGTAATACCTGACTGTTAAAGGACCCAGAGAGAAAATCTCAGGATCCGGACTCCAGGTTACATAATTTAGTAAAAACATAGTTAATTATTTTCCGTGACATTGTTTGTATTTCTTACCACTTCCACAAGGACAGGGATCGTTGCGTCCTACTTTCTTTTCAACACGAACGGGCTGTACTTTCTGTTGCTCTTTACGAGCTTCACCCGGTTGTCCGTTTCCTGAACTTGCACCGGTCATACCTGATCCGGGCAACTCATCTTTCTGCATTTTTAAACGTCCCATATCAGGCCTTTGCCTGCGTTCTTCTGCCTGCTTCACCTGACTGGCATCCCGGATAGGAATATGGGCTTTGGCCAGTGATGCCACCACATTCCGGTTATTCCGATCAATCATACCCTTAAACAGGCTGAAGGACTCAAATTTATAGATCAATAACGGATCCTTTTGTTCATATGAAGCATTTTGTACTGCCTGCTTCAGATCATCAAGTTCACGCAGGTGTTCTTTCCATGCATCGTCAATGGTTAACAACAGCATGGCCTTTGAAAACGACTTGGCCAGATCGGCTCCTTCTGTTTCGTAGGCCTTTTGCAGGTGGGTGGTAATCTGAAAAACACGCTGACCGTCGGAAATGGGCACAACAATATTTTCATATACCTTTCCCTTGTTTTCATAAACATCCTTTACTACCGGATATGACTGACGAGCAATGGTTTCCATTCGCCGTTGATAATTATCCCACACCTTTTTGTGCAAGCGATCAACAAGTTCATCCGCCTTTGTCTTCATGAATTCGTCCTGTTTGAAAGGCGAATCCGTAGAAAAAGTACGAACCAGATCCATTTTGAAACCTTCGTAATCATTGTTTTGCTGAGCCTCTGCGATCATTCCCTCACAGGTATCCATCATCATATTAGAAATATCCACCTGAATACGGTCACCATATAAGGCATGACGACGCTTGGTATATATCACTTCGCGCTGCGAATTCATTACATCGTCATATTCGAGCAATCGTTTACGAATACCGAAATTATTTTCTTCAACTTTTTTCTGAGCACGTTCAATGCTCTTTGTGATCATGCTGTGCTGGATCACTTCGCCATCTTTAATGCCCATGCGGTCCATGTATTTCACAATACGATCCGAACCAAACAGACGCATCAGATTATCTTCAAGGGAAACGAAAAACTGTGAAGATCCGGGATCTCCCTGACGACCTGCCCGACCACGCAACTGACGGTCAACCCGGCGGGACTCGTGTCTTTCAGTACCCACAATAGCCAAACCTCCTGCTTTCTTCACTTCTGCAGACAGTTTAATGTCGGTACCACGTCCGGCCATGTTGGTGGCGATGGTCACAACACCCGATTTTCCGGCATCAGCCACAATTTCGGCTTCACGCTGGTGTTGCTTGGCGTTCAATACGTTGTGTTTAACCCCACGGATCTTAAGCATTCGACTTAGCAATTCCGAAACCTCAACGGATGTTGTTCCCACCAGTACAGGTCTTCCGGCATTCACCAGCCCGGAAATCTCTTCAATGACAGCATTGTATTTCTCCCTGGTGGTTTTATATACCAGATCTTCATAATCTTTCCTGACCACAGGCCGGTTGGTGGGAATTACCACTACATCGAGTTCGTATATGTTCCATAATTCACCAGCTTCCGTTTCCGCTGTACCGGTCATACCAGCAAGCTTGCTGTACATACGGAAGTAATTCTGCAAGGTAACCGTGGCATAAGTCTGGGTAGAAGCCTCTACTTTTACCCGCTCTTTGGCCTCAATAGCCTGATGCAATCCGTCAGAGTACCGGCGTCCTTCCATGATACGTCCGGTTTGCTCATCCACAATTTTCACTTTATTGTCCATCACCACATATTCCACATCCTTTTCAAACATGGCATATGCTTTCAAAAGCTGGTTGATGGTGTGAACCAGTTCCGACTTTACAGAGTAGCTCTGCATTATTTCATCTTTCCTGGCGACTTTTTCTTCCTCACTAAGCGATTCATTTTTTTCAAGAGCAGCCATTTCAGATCCGATATCCGGCATTACGAAAAATTCTGGATCATCACTGTCACCCGTAATCAAATCGAGTCCTTTATCGGTCATCTCCACCGAATTGGTTTTCTCATCGATCACAAAGTAAAGAGGATCAGTAACAACAGGCATATTCTTGCTGTTTTCCTGCATGTAGAAGTTCTCTGTCTTCAACATGCGGGCTTTCATTCCATATTCACTCAAAAATTTTATGATGGCCTTATTTCTGGGCAATCCCTTAAAAGCGCGCAACAACAACAATGAACCTTCATCCTGCACTTTAGGATCTTCTGATTTCAATTTTTGCTTGGCATCTGCCAGAATTTTTGTTACCAGCGAACGTTGTGCCTCAAAAAGTCTTTCAACTTTTGGGCGAAGCTCCATAAAAAGTTCGTCGCCTCCTTTATTAGGAACGGGGCCTGAAATAATCAGTGGTGTTCTGGCATCATCAATTAGTACGGAGTCAACCTCATCCACAATGGCATAGTTGTGCTTTCGTTGCACCAGATCTTTGGTGGAAACAGCCATATTGTCACGCAGATAATCGAAACCAAATTCATTATTGGTTCCATAGGCAACATCAGCCTGATAGGCCTTTCGGCGTTCATCTGAGTTGGGCTGATGTTTGTCTATACAATCCACACTAAGGCCGTGAAACTGGAATATTGGCCCCATCCATTCCGAGTCACGTTTGGCCAGATAATCGTTCACCGTGACAAGATGTACTCCCCGGCCGGTAAGAGCATTCAGAAACACCGGTAAAGTTGCAACCAGAGTTTTTCCTTCTCCTGTTGACATTTCAGCAATTTTACCCTGATGGAGAATAACTCCTCCAAATAACTGCACATCGTAATGCACCATATCCCAGGTGGTCTCATTACCCCCTGCCAGCCATGTGTTGTGATAAATTGCTGTGTCATCATCAATATCCACAAAGTCTTTGGTAGTGGCGAGATCGCGGTCAAAATCCGTGGCTGTTACCTCGATGGTTTTATTTTCTTTAAATCGACGGGCGGTATCTTTTACTACTGCAAAAGCCTCAGGAAGAATTTCATTCAGTGTTCCATTCAGCTTTTCAGTAATTTCAATTTCCAGCTTGTCGATGCGATCATAAATATCCTCGCGTTGATTAATATCAAGTTTTTCGGTCTCAGCTTTTTCTTTCAACTCATCAATTTGAGATTGCTGCTCTTTTACAGCCTCTTTTAAACGAGCTTTAAGTGAAACCGTGCGCTGACGCAATTCATCATGCGAAAGTTTCTCTATTTCGGGTGAGACCACTTTAATTTGTTCGACAACAGGACGCACCTCTTTTTGGTCACGCTCATACTTACTGCCAAACATTTTGGTCATTATATGGTTAAAAACCGGCATATTATATTGTAGTTAAATGATTATAGAAATAAATCAGTTCACAAATATTCTTAGTTGTGAAAAGGTAAGAAGTATTTTTTGCAACTGCTAAGCAAATACTAAGAAAGAGGCCCGGCCCTTATTTCACCGGAAAATGAAAGAAATGGATTACTTATCAGCACATCAAAAGGTATAACCGATGATGTAACGTGAAAATCAGAAATGCTTGAAGATGTAATATCCTGAAGCGATAGAAAAGATGCATTATGAGGTAGAGACATCAATGAAAAGTCATTGGTCTCTGTTATATCTCTCGCTATAATACCGGAAACAGAACCGGCAGAAATATTCTCAGTATACGCACGCGCAGAAACAGTTACAAAATAATGTTTCCCGCCTGATGCTTTGGCTGCTATATTATTCGATTCGGCATTAATGTTTTTTTGTGACCAATCAGACACACTTTCCCCGGGTTGGCAATTACCTGCTGCCACATAGACAGTAAGCGTTACTCCAAGCAATGTTAAACATCCTATTTCCGAATAATTTCGCACAAAAAATACTTTTTATTTCGAAGCGTAAAGATGTTAAAAGTTTTGCAATAAAACCGGATTTTCAGGCGTTTTTAACAAAATCAATCAATGATTTCAAACCCAAATAATGTTTTTCAAAACTTTCTTTACAGCCATTAATCTTCTTGAGTTACCAACTACAATATTTGTTCCACTATCGTCCGGGTGGGTTTCCGAATCCATCCTGTTGCCTTTTGCGGATTTGCAACCCATCACCACAAACACCATAACTGCCTGACTCGGAGCTTAAAAACTTAAATTTTCAGATTACAAATCTTCTCCAACGTGTGATATCACACCTCCGGAACTTTTCATTTGTTTCAATGCATTTTCCACAATTTGTTTTGCCTGTTCAATGGTTTTTGTATCCATCAGTTCCTTCCGTAATTCCGCTGCACCCCGAAAATCGGAAATATAAATCTTAAAAAATCGCTTTAGTATAGGAAACGGACGGGAAGCGCCCCAGGCAGAATGATATAGCTGCAGGTGCATCAAAAGCGTTTCGAGTCTTTTGACACCCCCGGCTTCCTGCTTTTCTGCTCCGAACATCCAGGGATTTTTGAAGATGGCACGACCAAACATTACACCATCTGTATGATATTTTTCAGATTTCAGGAAAGCATCATTAAGAGAAAATACATCGCCATTTCCGATGATTGGAACATCAGGGGTAAGTACATCCCTGATGGCAGAAGCTTTGCATCAATGGGTGCTTTGAAGTATTCCAGAAATTATTTTTTTTATCAGACATGCATTTTTAACCTCTTATTGATGGCAATCTTCCCTGCAACATCCCGAATATTTCCCGGCATACTTAATCGCAACGAATTAATTTTATTCCAAAAAAGTACAGCAAAAATGAGAAAAGAAAGCAATTCGGACAAAAACATCTTCTATTTTGAATAAAATTAATTTCCTGAAAACAGTTTTTGGGGGAAGGCTACACTGGTTTTCCAGCTACTTCCATACGATAAGTCTGTAAACCTTGCGCAAACCTAGGTTAACAAAAAGGATGTGCTCTAACTACACAAAATAATACCTCTCCTATTTCTTGCAATCAATTTTGAAAATAAAATACAATGACATTAAAACAAAAAATACAAAAACACCAACAAAAGTGACAAACCCAAATTGAGATATTAACCATCCCCCTATCAACGGAAATATGACCGGAAGAATATTTCCGGCACCTGAAATTCCTGCATAAAGGGCGCGGTTTTCCTTCCCCGATACCTCAAGTAAAAGTCCGTTCATAGTAATGTTGTAAAGAGAAAAGACAATACCTCCCAGCAGAAAAACAAATTGCAAAGAAAAAGCATCATGACTGAATAATGTGAACACCGCCATAAAAACTGAAAGCCCTACATTACTATAGAGCAACAGGTTATACCTCACACGCTGTGCACCAATGGCTATCAAAGCACTCACCAGTACAATCCCAATCACCTTGTAAATTAAAAAATCGCCAGTATCGGCACTTATAGTACCCAAAACATCTTTACCATAAAGTATTACAAAAGGCAAAAAAGAGACAGCTATTCCCTGACTGTTCAAAAAACCAAGAAAATATGGCAATCGTTTATTCTCTTTAAGCTCAGAACGCATCACAACAAAAAAACCACGGGTGTTTTTAATTTTAAAAGTGGACGACAGTTCTTCCTTTAATCGCCAGAACCCCAGGGAGGCCAGCAGAAGAAATATTCCCCCAATAATAAACATGTAGGAATAATTAATCGGATAACCCTCCATCACCAACACTCTTTTTGCCACAAAGGCCGAAACCAGCACCAACACCCCGGAAAGAATTTGCCGTGTCGAAAAAAAAGTTTTTCGTTTCTCTCTTAATACAGACTTGCCTATAATATCCATATAACTTACATTGGCAAATGAACCGCCTAAGGCAAAAAGAGTAATGAAAAAGAAAATAGCCCAGAATACCAGCGCAGTATCATCCGCCTGCATGAAAAAGATAAGGCCTCCCAATGCCAGAATTGAGATAATTCTGGCATTAATGCCCATTAGAAGAAATTTTTTCTTAAATGGCTTATTACTTATATAAGGGGCAAAAAATAGTTGTGCAAAACGGGTTCCTCCCAGCAAAATGGCAGTCATAATGCCAACATGCAATGACGTACCACCCGATTCTATCAACATGGCTGGTAGAATGGTATCAACATCCATGAAATTTTTGGCAAAGGCCAAAAGGGAGGCGTGCCATAAAAAAGCATAAAAGTTACGTTGTGATGATTGTCGGGAAAGTTCCATATCCATATTCATAACATTGCATACTTATTTTTTGTTTCTTTATAAAAGCAATAGTTCGTTAAAAAAATCCTGAACGCAGAGACGCCATGACGCAAACATTGTGAAGCAATCTCTTCTGATAACAGGATTCCAGTTTAATATAAAATTCTAATGTAAATTAAGTTTCAATGTCAAAGAGATCCGCACATATTACTAAAGCCATTTTCTTATAATATATACGCTAGCTTAAAACTACAGCCGAGCTTTTTTGATATATTTATATCTTTCTCTTTTTTCATCACAAATAGACTATAAAATGATACACAGAACAATTATCCCATTATTTTTTTCTGCATTTATTCTTTATTCCGGTTCTTCCGCCCAGGATACCATCACACCCCCCAATGATGATATGAACAACCAATTTGAACAAACACTAATCCATGGAAAATGGATTTTGAGTGAAATAGATGGTACCCCGATCATGAAATACTCCTCTGATGGGATGCCATTCATTGAATTCAAATCAGAAAATCAGCGCATAAGTGGATTTGCCGGCTGCAATAACTTTTTTGGGAAATACCAGGTAACCGACAAGGGAATAATCAGTTTTTCGGAAATTGGTGCTACAAAAAAATATTGCGCAGAAAGAATGGAAACGGAAAAAATTTTTTTCAATATACTTAGCAAGCGTCATTATATCGAGATCACTGAAAACAGATTGATTTTTAAAAGCAAGGCACAAAATCAGATTGCTGTATTTCGGCATAAAAATTAATATTTAATTCTACTTTACGATTTAAAATACGATATTAAATAAAATTGCCAAGATCAGTAAATACAGCCTGAAAGGCTAATTTAATTAAGCCCGGAGCAGCGCGACCCGGGGTATATTGAGAGTATTTTATACGCGGGCTGAAGGCTTAACTTAAAAATCCATTAAACTGCCCTTTTCAGGGCGACAACATTAATTTGCAAAAACCCAACGCGTTGCGTTGGGCTGAATTAAGCCGGGCTTTCAGCCCGAAAAAATCATCTCAACCATTCCCTGAATATAGAAATACTAATTACTTCAAACCAATTAAAGTGTGGATGTAAGCGTTGTAGAGAAATCCACCGTGATAGGTATCAAAACATGAAACATGTTTTTCGATCTTCGAAAAGTAGAATTAAAAATCCGGATAAATAACAACACCTACATGTCTTGCAGCCTTCTTTATTCAGCGATGTCGTGCAATAAAGCATTACGGTCTAAAATGCGCACAAGCCTTCCATCGGCCTCAATAATTCCCTGATGATGAAGTTCCCTCAATGTCCTGCTCAGAGAAGGGCGTGCCACACCAAACAGCTCAGCCAGCTCTTCCTGGGTACGTGTCAATACTATAATCCCCTCCTGATCTTGATTCTGTTGCCGGTCCAGTTCCATTAAATAATGGGCCAATTTTCCTTTTAATGTTTTAAAGGAAAGGAATCTTAATTTGCCTGAAATGAACTGGGCCCGGTTAGAAACAGCGTTCAGAAAATTGGTTAAAAAAACTTCACTCAACTGCATAAGAATTACAACCGAAGATTTTGGCAACACCAGAAGTTCGGAATATGCATTGGCTGTAACAGTTACAGGATAACGGTTGTTTTTTCCAAACAAAAAAGCCACTGCCAGAGGTCGTGGAGCAAGTATATCTTCAATTTTCAATACCCGCCCCGAATAATCAATCATCTCTCCTTTCATGCTGCCTTTTAAGACAATCTGTAAAGACCGGCACTCGTCTCCTCCCGATACTACTACTTCTCCTTTTGCGTAACTGCGTGTCTGGAAAACAATCTTCGTAAACAACTCACGGATCTGCATCTCATTCAGCCCGGAAAACAATTGTGATTTTAAAAGTAATTCTTCCATTCAATAGACCGTTAGATTTTTAGATATTAGATTTAAGACGAATCTTATCCCGAAGCTTCGGGATTGATAATCTGCAACTTACCAAAAACAATCCTTAAATTTTAAACAATTGAATAACAAGTATTTACAAACGTTTACCGGAGTATTGTCCATTAATCTAAAAATTATGTCATTCTGGTTTGAATATTTTATTTCTCACTTTGCGGAATTGGGCCTCTGCGTTTAATCTTTTTTTTACAGCAAATTAATCCTTCAAATTTCCAGAAAAATAATCATAAATCCCATTTTCTTGTAACAATTGTTACAAACAAAAGACTTTAATACCCTTTTCTTTGCATCAAGATATAACTGATATTAATCTACTATTGACAAATAAATAATCTACTGACATGATAAGAGAAGTAGTAAAAATAGATGAAGCGTTGTGTGATGGATGCGGTAATTGCATACCCAATTGCCATGAAGGAGCATTGCAAATGATCGACAACAAAGCACGTCTGGTGAGCGATTTGCTTTGCGATGGACTGGGAGCATGCATAGGTCATTGTCCCCACGCAGCTATTACCATCGAAAAACGTGAAGCAGAGCCTTATGACGAAGTGAAAGCCATTCAGCTGATCATTCCAAAAGGAAAGAATACCGTACTTGCTCATCTTAGGCACCTGCGTGACCATAACGAAACAGACTATATGAAAGAGGCTGTTGAATATATGAGAAAGAACAAAAAAGATCTTCCATTCGATCTCAATGATGTGATTCGTGAAATGCACAGGCCAAAAATAGGCGTAATGCATCAACCTCAGGCTGGAGGATGTCCCGGATCTCAAACCAGAACCATCCAACGCGAACCGGAAGAAAAATCTACAACCAATGATGTGGAAACCCCGTCTCAACTGCGACAATGGCCGGTACAAATGCACCTTATCAACCCCGCAGCCGGTTATTTTAAAGGCAGTGACATGATGCTGGCAGCAGATTGTGTAGCCTTTGCAATGGGAAATTTTCATACTAAATTATTGAAAGGGAAAACACTGGCCATTGCGTGCCCCAAGCTTGATCAGGGAATGGAGGTTTATATGCAAAAGATCGTCCGCCTTATTGACGAGGCTCTAATTAACACACTTACTGTAGTGATGATGGAAGTTCCCTGCTGTGGAGGGTTGCTTCAAATTGTAAAAAGAGCTGTTAATCAGGCAAAACGTAAAGTACCAGTGAAAATGATGGTGATATCAGTAGAAGGTGATATCCTTAAAGAAGAATGGAGTTGAATAATGATCAATTACCAATGAACAATGATCAATAATGATCAATGAACAAGGATTATTGAACAATTGCCAATTATAGATGAACCATTATCAATCAATAGATTGTGTAATAAAAATAAAAAAATAACAATAAAAATCAGATAATTATGAGCATGTTTTGTTATCAATGTCAGGAAGCAGCAAAAGGTACAGGCTGCGAAGTCAAAGGTATATGTGGAAAAACCTCAGATGTGGCCAATTTGCAGGATCTACTTTTATTTGTAACCAAAGGTACAGCATGGTGGAGCCAGAAGGCAGATGAGGCGGGAATCAGTAATCCGGAGGCTGAAAAGTATATTATCGACTCGATGTTTATTACCATCACCAATGCCAATTTCGACAGGAATAAAATCATTGCAAAAATCCGTGAAGGATTCAAGATTCAGGACAGCCTGGCGGGAAAACTCGGTGACAAACCTCAAAATATACCGGAATGTGCAGTATGGCGAACCGATTCAGAGGATGCCATGGAAGAAAAAAGTACCGATGTAGGGGTATTGAGTCACAAGAATGAAGACATTCGTTCTCTGAAAGAACTTTTGACCTACGGAATGAAAGGTATGGCAGCTTATGCCGAACACGCTCACAATCTGGGATACCACAATGAGGAAGTAAATGCATTTCTGAAAAAAGGTCTCGTGGCCACTGTGGATGAAACCCTGGGCGTAGACAAACTGCTGCCAATGGTACTGGAATGTGGCAAATATGGTGTGGAAGTGATGTCGTTACTTGATAAGGCTAATACCGAAAGTTATGGCCATCCGGAGATTTCTTCAGTAAATCTGGGAGTAGGCAATAACCCTGGAATTCTGGTAAGCGGACACGATCTCAAAGATTTCGAGGAACTGCTAAAACAAACCGACGGCACCGGAGTGGATATTTACACACACAGCGAAATGCTGCCGGCCAATTATTATCCGGCTTTCAAAAAGTATAAGCATTTTGTGGGTAACTATGGCAATTCGTGGTGGGCCCAAAATACCGAATTTGAAAGTTTTAACGGCCCTGTATTACTAACTACCAACTGCCTGGTACCCCCCAAAGAAAGCTATAAAGACCGTGTTTACACAACCGGGGCTGCAGGTTTTGACGGGTGCCCTCACATTCCGGAGCGTAAAGTTGGTCAATCCAAAGACTTCTCGGCCCTTATTGAACATGCAAAAAAATGCGATGTTCCAATAGAAATAGAGACTGGCGAGATCGTGGGTGGTTTTGCCCACAATCAGGTAATTGCTTTGGCAGACAAGGTAGTTGATGCAGTAAAATCAGGTGCAATTAAAAAATTCGTGGTCATGGCCGGATGCGACGGACGTATGAACTCACGAAATTATTACACAGATTTTGCAGAGGAATTGCCCAAAGATTCTGTTATTCTGACGGCTGGCTGTGCCAAATATCGTTACAACAAGCTTAAGCTGGGAGACATTGGTGGAATCCCCAGAATTCTGGATGCAGGTCAGTGCAACGATTCATACTCACTGGCAGTAATTGCACTGAAGCTAAAAGAAGTATTCGGCCTGGATGACATAAATGATCTTCCCATTGTTTACAACATCGCCTGGTACGAGCAGAAAGCGGTTATCGTTTTATTGGCTCTTCTGTCACTTGGGGTAAAAAACATCCATCTGGGACCTACGTTGCCGGCTTTCCTTTCATCAAACGTGGCAAAAGTATTGGTTGAGCAGTTTGGGATTGCCCCTATTTCAACGGTGGAGGAAGACATGGCTGAATTGATTGGGTAAAATACAGTTGGAAGAATTATTTCTGATACAGGACGGGCGATTTCATTATCGCCCGTTTTTTTTTGTTCAGATACGCCGATTTTTTTTTGTTCCAAAGTAGCCGAGCGCTAACCCGCTAACGCGGATTTGCAATCTGAGTTTCTTTAATTCAGGATTTGTAATCCTGATAATAGTATTTTTTTCACTATATGCGGATTGAAAATCCACAATTTAAAATTATTAAGACCAAGTTAAAATTACATCAAAACACATTTTTTATTTTACAAAAAGTAATGTTTTCGTAATTTTAACTTATTACGGTTAATTATCGGCATAATGCAATCGTTAAAAATATAATTGGGCACTTGATTTTTTTGATATTTGAACAGTGACTTAGGCAAACCCGCTAACGTGGATTTGCAATCCGTGTTTCTTTAATGCAGGATTTGCAATCCTGACTATAGTATTTTTTCACTATATGCGGATTGAAAATCCACAACTAAAAGGCGCAGATTACAAATCCGCACCAGCCGCCTAAAAAAATGAAACATCTGAATAAGCATATAAATGAAAAACAACAAACTCATAAGATGGTTAATTCCTCCGGACCCCTGGAAATTTCCTGTTATAGTTTTGGTGGGCATTTTGGTTGGCCTTGGATTTTTTGTAATTCATATTGCCAATGCCACATCTTATCTGTCTGACAAACCGGAAACATGTGTAAATTGTCATATTATGGCACCCCAGTATGCATCCTGGAATCACAGTTCTCATCGCGAATGGGCCAACTGTAATGATTGCCATGTTCCACAGGACAACATATTCAGTCACTATTATTTTAAAGGTAAAGACGGGTTGAGGCATTCATATATGTTTACATTCAGACTTGAGCCCCAGGTCATTTTTATTCAGCAAGCCGGCAAAGATGTGGTTCAACAAAATTGCGAACGCTGTCATTATGAACTGATAACAAATGCAAAGCTGACTACCATGCGTCCCGAAATGCAAAGAAACATTGATAACAGATACTGTACCGAATGCCACCGGGAAACACCACACGGACGTGTCAACAGTCTTTCCAGTGTTCCCTATGCAAGGGTTCCTCTCCCGGAAAGCCCTGTGCCCGAGTGGCTCAGAAAAATAACAACTCAAGATAACTAAATCATAAATTCCTTCTAATCTTAATAACTATGAAACCAATCAGCGAACAAATAAAGGACAAACCATGGCTTGGATGGCTCATCTTTTTTGTCACGGTAATTATCGTATTTATTCTCGGATTGTTTGCCTCATCAATAGTGGAAAGACGTGCAGAAGCACAATTCGCATACACCCCGGAAGTGGATCATGGACAATATGAACCACGCAATGAAGTTTGGGGACGAAACTTCCCACGTCAATACCAAACATATCTTAATACAAAAGATACCACTTTTGAAAGCAAATATAACGGATCGGTGATGATTGACATGCTCGAAAGGAGTCCGGAAATGGTTGTTCTTTGGGCTGATTATGGCTTTGCGAAAGATTACACCCAAAGCCGGGGACATTATTATGCTGTGCATGATCTAAGAGAAACTCTAAGGACAGGAGCCCCAATTGATGAAAAAGAAAGTCCGATGCCAAATACATGCTGGACCTGCAAAAGCCCTGACGTTCCGCGCCTGATGAGTAAAATTGGACCGGCTGAATTTTATCGTGGCACATGGGAAGAAAAAGGACCGGAAATCGTTAATCCGATCGGTTGTGCAGATTGCCACGATGCTGAAACCATGAATCTGCGCATCTCACGACCCGCCCTCATTGAAGCATTCGAAAGACAAGGAAAGGATATAACCACAGCATCGCATCAGGAAATGCGGTCATTGGTCTGTGCACAATGCCATGTGGAGTATTATTTTAATCCGGATATTGTAGAAGGTGTTCCATATCTTACATTTCCATGGGATAATGGCATGGCAGTCGAAGACATGGAAGAGTATTATGATAATATGGGATTCTCTGACTGGACACATGGACTTAGCAGGGCCCCAATGCTGAAAGCCCAGCACCCGGGTTATGAAGTATATTCAACCGGGATCCATGCCTCTCGCGGAGTATCATGTGCCGATTGTCATATGCCTTATATGAATGAGGGAGGACAGAAATTCACCGACCACCACATTCAGAGTCCGTTGAATAATGTGGCTAACTCTTGCCAGGTCTGCCACAGAGATGAAACAGAAGATATTGTGGCCACAGTTTATAAAAGGCAGGATCAAATCATGGACAATCGAAAAAAACTGGAAGAATTATTGGTTCGTGCCCATGTAGAAGCCAAACATGCCTGGGATTATGATGCAACCGAAGATGATATGGAAGAAGTTCTGATGGATATTCGTCATGCCCAATGGCGTTGGGACTTTGCCGTAGCCGGACACGGAAATTCATTTCACAATCCGGTAGAAATCAGCAGAATTATAGGCGGAGCCATCACACTGGCCCAGGAAGCACGCATCAAACTGGCCCGTATTCTCGCCAAACTGGGACACAATGAAGCCATCGACTATCCGGACATCGGTACAAAGGCAAAAGCTCAGGAATACCTCGGGATGGATATGGCCACCATGCGTGCAGAGAAAGAAGAATTTCTGAATACTGTTGTACCCAAATGGCTTGAAAAAGCGGAAGAACGTGAAGAGACTTATCCTGTAACAGTCAATTAAATGAACCCGCTCATGAAATCAAAAATGCGTTTGTACGTTCTAATCACCCCGTTACTAGCAGGTTTATTTTTTTGTTTGGAATCAACAGCCCAGTTTAAACTTTCGGCAGAACTCCGCCCACGCACCGAATTCAGTCACGGATATGCAATGCCTGCAGCTGAAGATCAGAATCCGTCATTATTTACATCACAGCGAACGCGGATCAATTTCGACTACATTAACGATCAGAACATTAAACTTAAAATTGTACTGCA
>JBEPWN010000011.1:0-21148 GCA_041642395.1 Marinilabilia sp.
CATGAAGCCTCAGAATCATCTGAGTGCTTTTACCATCTTCCAATTCAATATCGCAACGATGCCACAGCTTTGCCCAGGCATGGGCGTGCCTTTCAAGTAAATCATCAAAACGCCCTGCCCAGGCAATAGAATCGCGCGCTTCCTGGACCGGTTCTGTAATAGCCCGGTCGCGTGAGGTAAAAATGGCCACTATCTTTTCAATGCGAACAGGCTCTTTCTCTCTGCATTCCATTTCAAACAAGTGGGCAACGTATCCCACTTTTTTGAAAAACTGATGATTACAGGAAATATCCCCGTCATTATCAAACGCGATTGTGCGTGCTGCCTGCACCATTTCAACCTTCGACTGATTGGCCTGCACACGCAGATAAATGGTTTCGTCATCGAACAGCCCAATTTCCAAAGGTTGCAGGTGAATGCTGGTCAAATCACTGTACCGGGCCACTCCACTATTGGTTACGGTGCCATCAAGAGCTGAACGCACTTGTATTTTTCCCTGCCAGTTTTCCGGAGTCAATTCCCACTGAATTCCTGTAAAGTGCGGATCACTCATACTGACAAATCGCCTTGACACTAAGGAAGTCTCTTTTCCATCCTCTTCCCTGAATTTAATATGGCGTTTTAACACCCCACGAAAAAGGTCGAGTTCCTGCCGGTAATGAGTAATTTCTACTTCATCCATACTGAACCATTTCGCTCCCTCATGCCTGAATGTAAGAGGCAACCAGTTGGGCCAGTTTACCAAATCTTCATTCTCTATAATTCGTCCTGAAACCTCTGATTTCGCACGATTGTACCCTCCGGCAAGATAAGTGCCCGGATAATGTCCCCATTGAAAATCGCTATCTTCAGTAGCGCCCCGGGTGGCGATGTAGCCATTCCCTAAAGTAAAAAGAGCCTCGCGTAAAGGTTCATGATCGGGAACATAATCTTCATAAATAACTTTCCACTTGTCTTTAATATCCATAAGTTGTTTTTTTACAGATTAAAGTTCACAATTGAATCACGATTAATGCCAAAACAATTAATGCTATCATGGCACTAATTTTGTTTTTTATAATTTAATAAAAATTTTACAAACCAATTAATAACTTTGCATCATAATTTTACAAGATCATGGCATTAAAAGACTATAGGAAACTGAGACAGATACTGGAAGAGAGCGAAAACTGGCCTTTGCTTTATATGTTCAAATTTATTGTTCCCAACCAACATGGTAAAGTTGACAAAGTAGTATCATTACTGCCTGAAGAAGGAGAAATATCTTTCAATCACACAAAAAGCATGCGCCATGTGGCTGTAACATGTAAAGTAGAAATGAGCAGCTCTGATGAAATCATCTCAGTTACAGAAAACGTAACCACCATTGAAGGAGTAATGGCATTATAATCGACACGCAGAAAAAAAGAATGGCCTTCTAGATTCCGAAGCCTTAAATTCCGGAAAAAATAAAGTGAATTGAAGAAATTAAATGAATAAAGAGGCTTCAGCAAACATTTTTTGCTGAAGTCTCTTTGTTCATTCTTTTGCCTGAATTTTCATACTGATCCCTTTCAGGGTCTGCCAGCCGGAAGCATCGGTCAGGCGAACCATAAAATGATAATCCCCGGTGTCCACGTCTTCGGGTACAGAAATATCCACCTCTGCTTCATAAGAGACCAAATCTGAAGGAATGTTATATTCCTCTATCAAATGAAACGGGTTTACCGGTTCCTTTTCCGGCTCCATTTCACATTCCACCACATCGGTGCTGTGGGTATGGTGATCGAAATTGTTATGTATTCCGATACTAAAAGCTCCCAACTCCTGATTATCGGTAAACACAGCCCGGAAA
The DNA here is from genome assembly GCA_041642395.1 of Marinilabilia sp. Taxonomy (GTDB): domain Bacteria; phylum Bacteroidota; class Bacteroidia; order Bacteroidales; family Marinilabiliaceae; genus Marinilabilia. The sequence continues at coordinate 1,835 of JBEPWN010000011.1, forward strand.
GTAAATGACTCTCCGGGATGCACCACCGAACAATTCAAAGGAAAAGCATCTTCTCCCGACATATCTATATCCGGGTAAATATCGTCTTTATCATCGCTGCAGGAACTAATGAAAAAAGCACTAATTAAACCCAGAAATATTAACATTTTTGAAAACAATGACATAATCTTGAATCGTTTGATATTCATTTCATTTTCCCTTAATGACCATCTTGGTCATGATCTTCATCGTGAATCACATTAAAACAGGCCTCTTCCGAAGACTTATTCCCTTCCAGATCAATCACATAAAGATGCAGATGATATTCTCCCTCCTCTGCATATTCCGGAACGTCAATGTGCTCATGGAAATCACTATTCTTCACGCCGGTAAACCCGGTTGTATAGGTGGAGTCAACATGCCACTCTTCATGCACATGGCTGTCTTTTAAATGCTCATCTGCAGCATGAATGGTCAATCTCACATTTTCAATTTTCCCTTCAGCCACAATTTCTGCATCAATATGCAAATCGTGTCCGGCATAGGCTATACCGCTGTTTTCATAACCTAATTCAGTGATTTCAATGTGCGGTACTTTTATATCATCATCACTACAGGCTGTCAGAAACAAACCCGCGATCACTAAAGTACTCCAAAAAATTCTTTTCATGACAAAAAATTTAACTATTAAAATAACATATTCATTGACAAAATAAAATTACGCCCCGGCCCGGGAGCTTCTATGAGTCGGTAAAAACTGGTATGGTCGAGGTATCGAACATTAAAAATATTTCGCACCTGAAAGTTCCATCTGACCTTTATAGTTCCCCATCGTCGGGACGCACCTGCCAACAAAGTTGTCAGTCCGTATCCCGGGGTCTTTTTCTCGGGTGGAACAATTTCATTTTGTGCTGCTACCAGCCGGTACTCTCCTCTCAGGGTCATTTTTTCAAATGACAGAAAAGACGGGTGGCTGTATTCCAGCGAAAAATCAGTGGTCCAGGGAGGTGAAAAAGGCAGGGTATATCCCTTTTTTTCACCTGTCAACTGGCGGGAATAAACATACTCCGATTCAATAGTGCTTTCCACTCTGTCGGACACCTGGTATTGAAAATTCAGTTCCCCTCCTGTCCGGAATACCTCATTTTCGCGATACTTAAACTTTTGAAGGCCCTGATAATAGTCAGCCTCAGGCCCGAGATAAATGTAATTGGGAAACCAGGTCACAAACGGATTTAGCTCCAACCGAAAGTCTTTAGCTTCGTGACCGACTGCTGCATCCAACTGCCAGGACACCTCAGGGGAAATATTTATATCGCCTTCCTCGTACCTGTACATATGATAATTCATTCCGTTCGCTGCCAACTCCTTGGGAAGAGGCATGCGAAAACCATTACCGAAATTGAGTTTAAAAAACGACTGTTCCTTGTGATAATTAATCCCCAGCCCCCAGCTTACAAAACTGAAATCACGTTCAGTCTCCGGGGCTCTTAGGATATAATCCTCCCCATTTTCGCCCGGAGTAGCAAACCAATCACGATGCGACTCAATTTTTATATGGGAATAATCAACACGAACACCGGCATTTACAATCCATGGGGGTGTAAGAAAAATTTTATCATGAATAAACAGTCCCGACTCAGTACTTTGAAATGCAGGAATAATAAATCCCCACCCATCGATTTTATTTTTCTGATGTTCCAGATCTCCACCCACGGTAAAGTTGTGACGACCTGTTTCGGGTATCTTCCAGCGGGCATTTACACTGCCTGTCTCTTTCTGAAACCAACGCTCAAGATTGTGCGGTGGTTTTGGCATATAGCCATGGGCCACTGCTTCCGAAAACTCTTCGCGCAGATTGTGCTGCCATCCTGCATTTATCCTGATTTGATGAGCTCCCGGACGAAATGTGGTGTTGCTCATTACTTTACGATGCCGCACTTGTTGATAAGGCATATCTATGGTTCGAGACGACCGGTCATAATCAATAGAAGAAGTTCTTATTTCCAGTCCGTGCGCATTGGCAAAAAAACCACTTTTTGCACTAAGCTGACTAACCGTTAACCTGGTAGTTATTTTATCTGAAATCCACCCAGCTACCAGATTACCACTATTTTCATATCCGGCAGTATTACGCATCGCTCCGTCTTTGAGCCTGAAATAATAAGAATAGTACTCAATGCTATCAGCGGGCACCCGGTAATCGGCATAATCAACCATTGATGCCCGGGCTTTCACAAACAAATGATTCCATCGCTTAAAAAGAGCAACAGAACCACCCAGAGATTGGTTGTTACTCCGACCGGTAAGGTCAATCTCTACTCCTGATTTATGCTGACCGGGAATTGAATAACTCCTCATATCAATGACTCCCCCAATGGCGCCGGATCCATACATCAACGATGCCGGTCCTTTGATCACTTCGATATTTTCCACTCCATATTGGTCGATCTCCAAACCATGATCGGCCCCCCACTGCTGACCCTGATGAGCTACCCCGTTTTCTGCCACCACCACACGGTCAAATCCAAGTCCCCGAATCAATGGTTTTGATTGTCCCGAACCTATATCAATAGAGCTGATACCCGGCAGTCGTCTGAGTGTTTGCATCAGACTTCCCGAACGATTATCGTCAAGAAACTGCTCATTCACCAGTGCTACACTCCGGGAATCCTCCCTGTTTAAAATGGTTTGGTAAGTTCCTTCCACTAACACCTCGTCAATTGAATGGTCTTCCCGCTGTAACATCACATGAAGAGGTTGTTGCTCATTGACCTCCACTTCTCTAATCCAAGGCTGATAACCCAAGAACGACACTTCCACCACATATTTTCCGGGAGGAATATTTTTTATCTGAAATTCACCATCTTCACCTGTCACACATCCTTTCATTAAAGCATCAATTTGAACCACCGCCCCCGGAAGCGGATCATTGTGCTGACAAGTCACATTCCCACTTAACGTGAAGTCCGACTGTGCCTGTGAACCAAGACTTAATATCAAAAACAAAATCAAGAGTAAGTAATTCATAAGTAACACGCTAAATAACATTAAGCCAAGCCCTGATTCGTGGATTTCAGGCACTGGTTTATTCTTTTCATATCAAGTCATTACATTGCTCACAAGTTCCCCTAATCACCAAATCATGCTCTTCATCAACAAACCCGGCCGGCAGGTTTAAAGATTGAAGCTTGATGTTTTTCAAACAAAAAAGATTGTGACATTCTCGGCAATAAAAATGTGCATGATCAACCTGATGCTGATGCCCGTTCTCACATTGATTCAGTGCATATTTCACCATCACATTGTCTGCCACGATCCTGTGAATAATTCCGGAACGACTCAGTGTTTGTATGCTGCGATAAAATGTAACCCGGTCATACAATTCTCCCATCTGTTCTTTAATCTCATGTTCAGAAAGAGGTCTTCCGGCCGTCTGAAGAGCCTGTATCAATGCCACACGAGGTGTGGTTTTTTTAACCAGATGGTGTTCTAAAATATCGGATGCTTTCATCATCATTTTTATTAATTTCTGTCAGCAAAGTTAATGAAATAACATTTCATTTGAAACATTGTTTCATTTAAGCTCAAGGAAATATAAAATAATTCGCATAATAAATCCAGTTTGCAAATATTAACACATAACATCCATGGTATTTTGTTACTTTTACTCAACAATGCCCCTTCACTCGCCCTGCAAAAACCTGACAACAATAATTCAATGCATTTTTAATAAACTACTGTCAATATGAAATTTTCAACCAAAATGATCCTTTTGCTTTTTGTTTTCGCCGGTATTACTTTCTCTTCACACAAGCCTGATGATAAGTGGCGATCGCTGCTTGATAAAGATTTGTCGAAATGGGAAATGTATCTGAGCTATCAACACCAGGATGGATACGATGGTAGCGAACCCAAAGATGAACATGGTCAACCCATAGAACCCATCGGATATAACAAGAATGTAAACAATGTCTTTTCTGTAATCAACATGGAAGGAAAGCCAGTACTAAAAGTAAGCGGCGAGTATTATGGCTGCGTTTTCACCAAAGAATCGTTTCAGAATTATCATCTTTCATTAAAAATAAAATGGGGAGATAAGAAATGGGAACCCCGCAAAGAAAAGCTTTTAGATTCGGGGTTGCTTTACCACTCTAACGGTGACGCGGGCATTGATTATTGGCGATCATGGATGCTTTCGCAGGAATTTCAGATCATGGAAGGCCATATGGGCGACTATTGGGCCATCGGCAATACAGCCATTGATGTGAGAGCATTTCCTCAGGAAGGGATGATGAATTCTGTCGCCGGACACAAAGAACCTTTCATACCGGTTGGCGGGGATTCCGGAAGAGATGCTTTTTGCCTCCGAAGTGCTGATTTCGAAAGTGAACCAGGCGAATGGACCACTCTCGAATTGATCTGTTTTGAGGGAAAAAGTCTCCACATTGTAAACGGAGAAATAGTGATGGTTTTGAAGAATTCAAGAGTTGCAACCGATGAAGGCTCTACTCCATTGACCAGTGGGAAAATCCAGATACAAAGTGAAGCCGCCGAAGTCTATTTCAAGGAAATAAAAATCCGCGATTTAGATAAATTACCAGACTCTTATGCGTCATATTTTTAATGGAGAAGGCGATTCAGGACAAACTCATATACCATCGTATCAGCAAACTTAACTATTCTGAGCATCATTTTCATCAACTGGGCATGGCTCGATATCACCAAAAACACTTCATCAAGGCTGATATTGATATTTGGCAGAATAGACAAAGAAAAACCTCCGAACAATTAAATAAACAACGTTGTTGTTCTTGCGTCTATCATAACAGAAACAAACCATGAGCAACCAACTAAACAAATACAGCCGCCTTATCACCCAGGACGAAAGCTTACCTGCCGCTCAGGCCATGCTCTACGCCATTGGAATGAACGAAAATGATCAGAAAAAAGCCCAGGTAGGCATTGTAAGTACAGGTTTTCAGGGAAATCCCTGCAACATGCACCTAAATGACATTGCATCAGCGCTAAAAAAAGAAGTGGACCAGCAACAAGATTTGTACGGGCTTATTTTTCATACCATCGGAGTTAGTGACGGCATCACCAATGGCACCGAAGGCATGAAATTCTCTTTGCCATCGCGGGAAATCATCGCTGATTCCATTGAAACGGTAGTGAGTGCCCATTTTTATGATGCGGTGGTTCCCATTGTTGGTTGTGACAAAAACATGCCAGGTGCCATGATTGCCCTTGGGCGACTTAACCGCCCGGCCATACTGGTATATGGTGGCACAGTAAAAAAAGGGAAATGGAAAGATCAGGATTTGAATATTGTTTCAGCATTTGAAGCCTATGGTGAACGGCTCAGAGGAAAAATTTCCGATTTCGATTATAAGGGAATCATCAAACACAGTATTCCTGGCGCCGGTGCTTGTGGCGGCATGTACACCGCCAATTCAATGGCGTCAGCAATTGAGTGCATGGGCATGAGTCTTCCATATTCTTCCTCAAACCCGGCGGTGAGCCCTCAAAAACAACTTGAACCCCAATCGGTGGCAAAAGCCATCAGGCATGTACTGGAAAAAGACATCAAACCAAGGGATATAATGACCAGAAAAGCATTTGAGAATGCCATCACCCTCATCATGGCACTGGGTGGCTCTACAAATGCTGTAATTCACCTGATTGCAATGGCAAAGGCGGTGGGTGTGCCACTTACCCTCGATGATTTCCAGACCATCAGCAACAAAACGCCATATCTGGCCAACATGAAGCCCAGCGGCAAATTTCTGATGGAGGATCTTCACGACATTGGCGGGATTCCGGCTGTCATGAAATTTTTGCTGAAAGAAAAACTAATTGATGGTACCTGTCTCACTGTGACCGGAAAAACAGTGGCAGAAAATCTTGAAGAAGTTCCGGACCTCTCTGAAGGACAACTCATAGTTCACCCCGTTAATCAACCGATCAAAAAAAGCGGACACATACAAATCCTTTACGGAAATCTGGCCAGCAAGGGTGCCGTTGCAAAAATTACAGGCAAAGAAGGTGAATTGTTCAAAGGTCCTGCCCGGGTTTTTGAAGATGAATACTCAGCCATAGAAGGAATCGGTTCGGTCGTGCAACCAGGTGAAGTCATCGTCATTCGAAACAACGGCCCAAAAGGGGGGCCAGGCATGCCGGAAATGTTAAAACCCACCGGAGCAGTGATGGGTGCAGGACTGGGAAACGATGTTGCCCTAATCACCGACGGCCGGTTCTCTGGAGGTTCTCATGGCTTTGTTGTGGGCCATATAACACCCGAAGCACATGAAGGCGGGCTCATAGGATTGATCCGCAATGGGGACATCATCACCATCGACATCACTAAGAACAGGATAGATGTAGCTCTCTCTGAAGAAAAAATTGCTGCCCGAAGAAAGGAATGGAAAAGACCGGAAGCAAAAGAAGTGACAGGCATTCTGAAGAAATTCAGAACCCTGGTTTCTTCTGCCTCAGAGGGATGCGTTACCGCCTGACCAAAAAGAGCAAAATAAATTCATTGTATAAGACGCAAATTGTATGGATAACGATAAGACCGTCCCTCATTGGTTTCCATCAGAGCCTTTATCATGAAAATAATTGCCAGAATAACGATGGCGATCAGAAGTGGAATTCCAATAAGAATAAAGCTTAATAATCCTGCAATAAGGCCTGCTATTGAAACCGTTATCTGAAAATTGAGCGATTCCTTTCCCTCCTTGTCCACAAAAGCATACTCATCTTTCTTTATGAGCCATATCACCAATGGGCCGAGAACATTTCCGAATGGGATAATCAAACCGGCAAAAGCTGCCAGATGACAATACATCCCCCAGTTTTTCTCATCAGTTGTCATAAAAAATCTATTTAGTAATTTCAGAAATTGTGTTTCCGAAGTGTAAGATACAAATTACAATTAAAATAAACCATTTTTCAAAGGCACGTCAACTTATTACAACAATAAACACAAATCCATAAAAATTATTAACTTTGCTAGAGAGAAAACTCATTTGCAATGGATTCAACCAAACTGACCATATTGATTGCTGACGACATGGACAGCATTGCCGAATTCATTAAGGCCCAACTCTCATCTTTAGGTGATAATATTAACTTTCAGCGTGCCCGGGATGGTTATGAAACTTACCGAAAGACCATTGAAACGAGTCCTGATTTAATTTTGCTTGATTGGGAAATGCCTGAAATTTCAGGAATGGATGCATTAAAGAATCTGAAACTTAACTCAAAAACCCGGGATATCCCGGTAATTATAATCTCCAGTTTCTCAAGTTCTGATAAAGTAAGTGAAGCCCTGGAGGCAGGTGCAATAGATTATGTTCGTAAACCCATAGAAACTGATGAATTGCTGGCCCGTGTAAGATCTGCAATGACGCTTGCCACAACATTACGGCAACTTAGATTCCAAAAAAAACAACTTGAGGCTGAACAGAAAAAAACACACCAGATTCTCAAAAATATTCTTCCATCAGAAATTGTTAAATCACTAAAAAGTGGCATTGTCATTCAGCCCAGACCTTACCGGAATGTAACCATCATTATGGCCGATCTGGTAAATTTCACTGAAAAAGCTACCCGTATGTCGCCCCGCAAATTGCTGGACGAACTTCGCATCATTTTTACCAAATTTGATGAAATATCTCAAAAACATAATTGTGTAAGAATAAAAACCATCGGAGATGCTTACTTGGGAGTCAGCGGGATGTTTTCCAACTCTAAAGAACATGCTCTGAGAGCCGCAAAAGCAGCTTATGAAATGCGGGATTTTATCCGGAAACGAAACCTGAAAAAAGGAATTCAATGGGAGGTACGCATTGGCCTGAACTCAGGTGAAATAATTGCCGGGTTCATCAGTGAACACAATCTTTCCTACGATATTTTTGGAGACAATGTTAATATCGCGGCCCGCATGCAAACCCACAGCGGACCAATGCAGATAAATATTTCCGAAACAACTCGCAAACTTCTGGAGCATCATTACAGCTTCGTGCGCAGGGTTCCGCAACGTGTAAAAGGGAAAGGCATGATCGAAATGTACTATATCCACAAGCCTGTAGATCAGATCAATGCAGAGAAAATAATTTCAGAAATGTCAACAGATAAAAAAACATCTGGTATATTTTAAATTTTTCCTGAAAAATTTAAACGGGGAATAAATATCTATTACTCCCCGCTTCTGCAAATAATTTTCTGCAATCAATCTTCTTTCTGCAACTTCCTGTATTTTATTCTGTGAGGAGAGTCATCTCCCAAGCGTTTCTTCTTATTTTCTTCATAATCGGAATATCCACCTTCAAAAAAATACACATTTGAGTTGCCTTCAAAAGAAAGAATGTGGGTGGCAACGCGATCCAGAAACCAACGGTCATGAGAAATAATAACAGCACAACCGGCAAAATCATCAAGTCCTTCTTCCAGTGCCCTCAGAGTATTCACATCTATATCATTGGTAGGCTCATCAAGCAAAAGTACATTGGCCTCCATTTTCAAAGTCATAGCCAGATGGAGGCGGTTACGCTCACCTCCTGATAAAATACCACATTTTTTTTCCTGATCTCCCCCTGAAAAATTGAACCGGGCAATGAAAGCTCTCGCATTGATTTCTCTTCCACCAAGTTTCATGGTTTCATTCCCGCCAGAGATGGCCTCATATACGGTTTTATCAGGGTCAATGTCTGCATGCGACTGGTCAACATATCCCACGTCAACCGTTTCTCCTACTTCGAAGGTCCCCTTGTCGATGGTTTCCTGACCCATAATCATACGGAACAAAGTGGTTTTTCCGGCACCGTTTGGGCCTATTACACCTACGATTCCATTACGGGGAAGTTTAAAATCCAGATCATCAAACAACAGCCGGTCATCAAAAGCTTTTGCTACCTGATGTGCTTCAATCACTTTTTCTCCCAACCGGGGCCCATTGGGAATAAAAATCTCCAGTTTTTCTTCTTTCTGTTTCACATCCTCCTGCATAAGGCTGTCATAAGCTGATAAGCGAGCCTTGGATTTGGCCTGCCTTGCTTTTGGGGCCATACGCACCCATTCCAGTTCCCGCTCAAGCGTTTTTCGTCGTTTGGAAGTATGTTTTTCTTCCATCGCCATACGTTTCGTCTTCTGATCCAGCCACCCCGAATAGTTTCCCTGCCATGGAATGCCTTCTCCGCGGTCAAGTTCAAGAATCCAGCCTGCCACATTGTCAAGAAAATATCGATCGTGAGTAATGGCAATTACAGTTCCTTTATACTGCTTCAAAAAGAACTCGAGCCATTGTACCGATTCAGCATCCAGATGGTTGGTAGGCTCATCCAAAAGCAAAATATCAGGCTCCTGCAACAACAAACGACATAGGGCCACACGGCGTCTTTCTCCTCCTGACAATTCGCCGATAATCTGATCTTCAGGTGGACACCGCAAAGAATCCATTGCTCTTTCCAGCCGGGTATCAAGATTCCAGGCATCATACTGATCGATCTTCTCTTGCAATTTTGACTGCTGATCCATCAGAGCCTGCATCTTATCAGGATCTTCCAAAACCTCGGGCTCACCAAATTTTAAATTCACAGCTTCATAAGCATTCAATACATCAACCACTTCCTGCACACCTTCTTCAACAACCTGCTTCACAGTTTTACTGTCATCTAAATGAGGTTCCTGTTCCAGATAACCAACAGAATGTCCGGGAGAAAAAACCACATCTCCCTGATATTCCTTTTCAATACCGGCGATAATTTTCAGAAGCGTTGACTTTCCGGAGCCATTTAGACCAATGATGCCAATTTTGGCTCCATAAAAAAACGAGAGATAGATATTATTCAGGACTCTTTTCTGTGGGGGATATATTTTACTTACACCCACCATACTAAAAATAATCTTTTTGTCGTCAGCCATATAACTGTACTATTTTAAAAATTTAAAAATCAATACTAAAACCCTATTAGAATTCACGGGTGTCCGGTTAAAAGATTTAGATTGTAATTCGAATTAGCTAATACATAAACCCAACAAGTCAATAAATATATTTCCTCCCAACACCCGCACAGATCACCTGATCTTCTTCAGGTCTTTTTCCTGAAATGCATCATCCTTTGCCTTTTTAATCATTGAATAATCGAAATAATAAAAATGCGGATCACCCGCGCCAACCAATATTTTATATACTCTTGCTCTGATGCGGGTTTTTTCAGGTCCTACTTTATGAAGAAATACAACATCTTCTCTTGCATCAGAAATGGCTTTAGCCACTTCTTCGGGGGTTACTATTTTAAATTTGTGCGGGTAAATATTCCGTATTTCGGTTTCTGTATCTATATCTGCAGAGAGGTCTCTTTTTGTCAGATATAATATTTTATCAGACAAATCATCTTTCTTATTTTTATTGTAATATTTAAATGAATTATGGGAAATAAGTGAAGGATCCTTAAGCATCAAATTGACATGATTTTGCATAAACCGGACGAATGCCTCAATTTTATAGCTGTAACTATCATCCTCTACCTGAACATATGCCAAAGGAAGAGAACACAAATCGGGCATATTTCCTACAGTCGTTGCCCTTTCTGCCATTAATAAACTTAAAAAATGATATCTCGCTTTTGTACGGTCCTTTGAAAAAGACGCTTTTGTAATCATCAAAAAAGAATAGTCTGAATTATTTCTATAAGCCTCAAATTCAGCATCATTGATAAACTCAAAAGGAGTAACCGTCCAGGTATTCTCCATAACGTCTCTGATTACCATATTGAAATCGCTCATGGGATTTTTTTCGAGCAGGACAAGAGTTTTACTTTTCAGAAATTTCTGATAATCCTCAATTTCCGGAACATGAGCCTGCCCTGAAGCAATCATCTGAAAAGCCACAAAAATGGCCAAAAACAAAATACGTTTCATGAAATTTATGGTTTAAATTGGAACCCTATACATTTTTCAATAAAAGATAAAAGCAAAATACCCAACGAACAAAAATAACTAAAAAATGATGATATTTAAAAAACGTAAAAGACAGATCCTTCGGAAATCTTCAAATGTCACTCCATGAACGTATCGTTTAATTTCCTACATTTACATATTATTAATGAAATACATCCAGGATTATGATTACCCAGTTTTTAAATAAAATTATAAGTCAGTTTATATCCGAGCAGGAAGGTAAAGCGGATATGGACTCAAAAACAAAAACACTCCTTCTCAACATTACCAATTTTCTGTTTTTCATCCTTGTTCTTGTCCAGGGCATTATCTCTCTCATTAATGAAAACCTCATATTGGCTGCCCCTCTGCTGTTTTTGTCAATGGCCTTTACAATAAACTACTACTTTAGCTCACGCGATGAGCAAGACCTGAGATTTCAAAGCATTTTTATCCTCATATTAGGATTCACATTTTCATTTTTCGTCATATCAGGTGGAAATACCGGTCTCGATGGCTTTTTGTGGATATTCTTTCCTCTTATCACCATGACCATAAGTGGCAGGAAAAGAGGTGGTATTTGGTCTCTGACTCTATTGGGATTTATTATTATATTCTTTCTGGTTCCCTTGCCAGAGTCAACCTGGATTAAAAGTTACAACTTTGAGCAAAGCATTTTTTTGATATCTTCTTATATTATTGCCTTTTTCATCGGATACACCTTTCAATTTATGCGTTCTGAAGTTTCTTTGGAAAAAGACAGACAAATTTTGGAATCAGAGAATCAGAACAGGGCCCATGAAAGTCTAATTAACAAGCTTTCTTATCAGATAAGAACACCCCTGAATAATATAACCGGCATACTCGACATACTCGAAAACTCGACCATGAGCGATGAACAAAGAGATTTCATCAATACCATACATGCATCCACCAATAATCTTGTGGATGTTGTAACCGATTTGGTATTTAGCTCAAAATCGCATACACATGAGCCCGAAAATTTGACAAGTTTTAATCTTTACACCACTCTTAATAACACAATCAGACTGTTCTCCGGGCGACCGGGTTTAGAGAGAATGCGTTTTAACCTGTCCCTTTCGGCTGAAATTCCAACATCTCTGTCCGGAAACAGCATCAAAATAAAACAGATCTTTCTTAACCTGATCAATAGCATTATCAAAAACAATAAACGACCTAACAAATTTATAACAATAGAAGTGACCAGGATGAATAGTATGCCCGGAAAAGTAGAACTTTTATTCAGGATCATTACCAATATGGTTGTGCCCGCTGACAAAAACCCTAAGCGATCCAATGAAGGCTTTTACAACTACAAAGATCTCGATCGTATAAATAACAGCCGTATTATAGATCACCTGGATCTGGGCATAACATTAAAAATAATCGAAGCGGAAGGATTATCTTTCAACATTCTAACCGAACCTGAAAAAACCATTTTTGAATTCACCTCTATCTTTTCAGAAAGCATTAACATTGAACATCAATCCCCTCAAGATATAACCACTACAACTAATCAAGATACTCAAAGACCCCACATCGAGCTTAAAAATGCCAACATTCTTCTAGCAGAAGACAACCTGAGCAATCAGCAAATTATCATTCTCTATATTAAAAATGAAGTTAAAAAAATTGACATTGCTTTTAATGGAAAAGAAGCTCTTGAAAAATTCGGGCATGCAAAATACGATTTGGTGCTTATGGACATTCAAATGCCAGTAATGGACGGGCTCAAAGCAACACAAAAAATAAGAGAGATAGAGCAAAGCACCAACTCACACACCCCCATTATCGCAGTTACAGCAAATGCATTCCCCGAAGATAAAGAGCGATGTCTGGCTTCAGGAATGGACGGATACATTAGTAAACCTTTTCAGCCTGATGAGTTATTGCAGTTAATAAAGAAACATCTTACTTAATCTCTGTAAAAATCAATGCATCCCTCTTAATCAAATGGCTTAATTCCAATTACCAGCATGTCATCAATCTGTTCATTATTTCCGTTCATCCATTCTTCTATTTTTTGATGAAGAATGTTCCTTTGATCAGGAAAAGACATTTTGTGTATATTAAGCAGCAACAAACGAAAGCGTCGGTATTTAAATTTCTGATGATTCGGCCCACCGAACTGGTCCGGCAATCCATCTGAAAATAAATAAATGACGTCATCCTTTTGAAGAGAAACCTCTTGGCTGGTAAAAACCGGTGATTCCCCATCTTTAAGATATCCTACGGGGAAACGATTTCCCTTGTAACTAAATATTTCATTATCCCGAATTAGATAAAAGCCATTATAAGCACCGGCAAATTCCAGTTGCTGCCTTCGACGGTCAATAACGATCAATGACATATCCATGCCATCATTAATATTACCATCAACCATTGAAGGTTGTTCTCTATGCAGTGTCCGGATCAATTCCCCGTTCATCGTCTTTAAAATCTCTTCCGGCGACTCAAGGCCTTGGACTTCAACAATGTTTTTAAGCATATCGATCCCTATTATCGACATAAATGCACCCGGCACTCCATGCCCTGTACAATCAACCGCTGCTACAAATATTTTATCGTCCTTTTCATGGTACCAAAAGAAATCGCCACTTACAATATCCCGTGCCCTCAAATAGACAAAAGAATTTGGAAATAACTGCGAAAATGAAGATTCCGAGGGGATCATCGCCCGTTGAATACGCCGCGCATAATTAATACTGTCGGTCAGACTCCGGTTGATCCGTGTAAGAACCTCCCGTTGAGCCTCTATCTGCTTTTTATTGACAGTTTTTTCCTGTAGTTCTTTATTGGCTTTCCGATAATGACGAACCCGGTAATTAATAAAAAGGTGAATAACAAAAATCACAGTCAGTAAATAAAACGCAAAAGCATAATTTGACATCCACAAAGGCGGATTAACGATAATTTGTAGCTCAAGGGGTTTGTTGTTCCAGGTAAAATCATTATTAGAGGCGATCACTTTAAGAGTGTATTCACCAGGCAACAAATTGGAAAAAGAAACATTATTATTATATGTATCCTCTTGCCAATCATCATCATAACCTTCCAAAAACACTTTATACCGGTTCTTCGAGGGTTGAGTGAATTCCAAAGCCGAAAACTCAAAATCAACACTATTAAATGGCCGGTATTTTATTTTAAGCGTTTCACGCAATGGCCAGTAAGATTCTGTTCTCTGGCCTCTTTTGGTAACCCTGATTTTAGTAAATGACAGAGGAGGTAATGACAAATTATAACTAATGGAATCAGGATTGAACCAACATAACCCTTCAGTGCTACCAAAAAACAATGACCCCTCACGATTCATGAACATGCTGTTTTTATTGAAAACATATCCTGGCAATCCGTCCACAATGTCATAATTAAAGACAGTTCCATCGGGATTGAAACAAGCAAGTCCTTTATTGGTTGATACCCATACACGATTGGTTTCGTCCGAAACCACTGAATTGATCATGTCGTTATCTAGTTTGGCATTACCGGGTAGCAAAACCGGCTTTGATTCCTTTGATGCCATCTCCCAAACCCCCGACCGTGTGCCTATTTGCATGTTCCCATTGTGCGACAAATTCAAAGAAAGTACGGATGTCCTCATAATCGCGGGATTCATTCCGTCAAAATACAGTCGCCGAATCTGTCTCGACTCTCTGTCCCATACATTTAATCCTCCTGTTGTTCCTATATATAAGTTTCCTTCCTCATCCGGACAAAGCACATTGATCTGATCACTATAAAGCCCGGTGGTATCATGCTTATCATGGAAATAACTAAATAAATTCATTCCGTCATACCGGTATAATCCAAACCGGGTCCCGATCCATAAATTGCCTTCAAAATCATTTTTCAGAGTGTATATCTGGTTGGATTTTAATAAGTTTTTCACACCATAATCCATTTGGTGTTCATACTCAAAAAAACCATCATTTACGGGCGAATAGGAATAGAGTCCACTCGCCGTTCCGGCCCATAGTGTTCCTGAATTATCCATATAGAGAACATATACAGCATCCCGACCTGACTTGAACCTCTCCTCATCGACAATGTAATGTTTAAATTCATGAGAATAAGGATGATATTTATAAATCCCTGAATCAATTGTCCCAAGCCACAAAAAACCTTCATTGTCCTGAAAAACAGTCTGAAAATTAAACGATTTGAAGTCTGCTATTTCTGAATCCTGTGCAGAAACAGAATTAAATTTTTGAGGTCCCGGAAAAAGTTTTAGTAGCCCGTTATACCTTGTCCCGACCCAAACAATACCGGATTTATCTTCAACCAGGGAAGTAACATGATATGGTGGCAGAAGTTCTCCATTGTGGAGGTATTCAGAATGCTCCCCGGTAGTTCTGTCAAAAACGTTAAGTCCGCGATGGGTTCCTACCAGAATATCACCACTTTCAAGTTCTAAAATATCATTAACCGGTGCCCGCCCCGAGCCAATAATTCCGGATGGATGAGCCACTGTATATTCCGTATCATTAACACTTAATAAATATAATCCGGATGTAGTCCCGATTAGATATTTGTCTTGTCCATAAGGTAGAATGTCAAAAACAGCATCCTGACATGAAAAATCCTCCATCGTCTCACAATTGATACGGGAGAAATGTTTAGTTTCCAAATTGAACCTATTTAATCCATCTTTCGTCCCAACAAGAATCGTTGTGTCAGATTCAAAGCAAACCGGATATTTATATGCTTCTTTTACATTAAAAACATTGTTGAAGTGTCCATGATTTTCAAAATATGGAGGATTTCCTTTAACCAAAGAAAGATAAGTTTGACTCTTCACCCATAACGACCCCTCTTTATCAACCAGTAATCCATAGATGCTGTTTTCGGCCAGCGAACCCGGAAACTCATCGGCAAGAAAAGATGAAAATTTTCCTGTAGAATAATCAAGCATGCTCAAGCCATTGTTCCTGGTCCCTACCCATAAATTATTCTGATTATCCTGAACAATCGCCTGGATGTGGTTACCTGAAATGGAATGTTCATCAGAAGGATTGTGTCGGAATGTCTTAAATTCATAACCATCATATCGATTAAGACCATCTGCGGTTCCAATCCACAAAAACCCATAACTATCCTGAAAAACAACGGTTACAAAGTTGTTGGAAAGGCCATCACCGATGGTAAACCCGGGTAAGTCATCCCAATGCCGTTCCTGAGCAATAGATGAGGGAAAGTAACCTCCCAGGCATAAAATCAAAATAAAAAATCTAAGTATGTTGCTCACCTTTCAGGGAAATTGGATTTGTGTCAAACAAGGATTGCACGAAAATAAGAAAAACCAAACAAAGCCAGCCATCATATCGCCAAAAAAAACCGGGCATACCAAAAAGAGGCAACTCCGGTTTTAATTATTCTTTGAATATAAATACAGGTACAGAAAGAGTATATCTTATCCGAGAATGAGCACTAATCTATTCTTTGTAACCAACCTTATTCATAAACCATTCAACATCCTGAGATTTGGGCCTTTCCAGTGGCAGTCCGTAAATCCGGTCCCAAACCAGCTGAGCCAATACACCCAGAGCTCTGGAAACCCCAAAAAGCATAGTATAAACAGGAAACTCCGTAATGCCATAACTCGACAACATGCTTCCTGATATGGCATCCACATTAGGCCATGGATTTTTGGCTTTTCCCGTTTCCAGAAGCAAATCAGGAACCACTTCATAGACCTTTTTAACAAGTTTTATCAATGGAGCTTCGGGAATATACTTATTCGCAAAATCAAGTTGAACAGTAAAACGGGGATCTGTCTTTCTAAGAACAGCATGTCCGTACCCGGGAATCACACTGCCTGAATCAAGTGTCGAACGGGCATAATTAAGCACTTGTTCGGTGGTTGGATCGTCTGTACCTAATTCATCGATCATGCTCTGTAACCAATGCATAACGTTCTGATTAGCCATTCCATGTAATGGCCCGGCAAGGCCGTTCATTCCGGCCGAAAAACTATAATATGGATTGGATAATGCCGATCCCACCAGGTGAGTTGCATGGGCAGAAACATTACCACCTTCATGATCAGCGTGTATAACCATATACAATCGCATTAATCTTTGTACTTCATCACTTTCAAAACCCATCATATGGGCCAGATTTCCCGCCCAGTCCAGAGTAGGATCTATATCAATGTATTGTTCATTATGAAAAACTCTCCGGTAAATATAAGCAGCAATGACAGGAAGACGGCTGATAAGATCCATAACCCCTTCATACATCGGATCCCAGTAATCTTGTTTATTCATTCCGGAAATATATGCACGTCTGAAATGAGATTCAGTGCTCATGGCCAAAATGGCCGAATTAAACTGGATCATGGGGTGAGCATTTTTAGGAAGAGCATTTATCACGTCAAAAACATGAGGCGGAATATTTTGTGCACGCCTGGCCCATGAATCACTAATAAATTGCACATCTTCCCTGGAAGGAAGTTCACCCAAAAGCATCAGATAGAAAAGCCCTTCTGGCAAAGGTTCTCCCTCATCCTTAATCTTTGGCAGCTTTTCGCGTAGTTCGGGAATAGAATATCCCCGAAAGCGAATGCCTTCATCAGCGTCGAGCTTGGAAGTACATGTTACCAGGGAGACCATCCCCTTCATACCTGCAAAAACCTGATCTAATGTCACTTCCTGAATCACTTTTTCACCATAGTTCTTTTGCAGTTTTTTTAAAAGATCAGCCTTTGGCCGCCCGATACTAATGAGTTTTTCCTTTATATAATCCATAATTAAGAAAATTATTAATTTGCTAATATAAAATATGTTGATGTCCCTTTTCTTTGACCAAACATGTTATCTAAACAAAAAAAATGCAAAAAATGTTCGATCCCATGATATCACAAAAAAACCGGACAGGTTAATTCCCGTCCGGTTAAATATTTACTTAAAAAAGCAAACTAATTTACCGTAATCTTAAAACAAAAACGGCATGAACCTGTCTTCTAAAAATGAAGACTGCCCCTTATTACTTCTTTACTATTTTAGTGTATCCATAAACAGCAGCATCTCCCAATTCCTCTTCAATTCGGAGCAATTGGTTGTATTTGGCCATACGGTCTGAACGACTCAAAGAACCTGTTTTGATTTGTCCACTGTTGGTTGCCACAGCAATATCGGCAATGGTTGAATCTTCTGTTTCGCCTGAACGATGTGAAGTTACAGAGGTATAACCTGCACGATGTGCCATTTCAATAGCATTCAGGGTCTCAGTCAAAGTACCAATCTGGTTAACTTTAATAAGAATAGAATTTGCTGCTCCCATTTCAATACCTTTTTGAAGATATTCAACATTGGTAACAAACAAATCATCACCTACCAATTGGCATTTGTGACCAATCTTGTTATTTATATCTACCCATGTATCCCAATCCTCTTCATCACCACCATCCTCAATTGAGTCAATGGGGAATTTTTCAACAAGTTGGGCAAGATAATCTGCCTGCTCCTTTGAATTGCGTTTTGCTCCATTGGGACCTTCAAACTTGGTATAATCATAAACACCATTCTCGAAGAACTCAGAGGCGGCACAGTCGAGTGCAATAGATATTTGTCCACCATCTTCGAGACGTCCGGGCTTATAGCCTGCATTCTCAATGGCTTTAATAATACTGTTCAATGCATCTTCGGTTCCGTCAAGTGCAGGAGCAAAACCTCCTTCATCACCAACAGCAGTGCTGAGACCACGATCTTTGAGAACTTTTTTCAAAGCATGGAACACTTCTGCCCCCATACGAAGACCTTCGCGAAAACTTTTAGCGCCCACTGGCCGGATCATAAATTCCTGAAATGCAATCGGTGCATCCGAATGTGAACCACCGTTAATAATGTTCATCATCGGAACAGGAAGTGTTACCGCATTGGTACCACCAATATAACGGTACAAAGGCATGTCCAGATACTCAGCAGCAGCCTTTGCGGCAGCCAAAGAAACACCAAGAATAGAATTGGCACCTAACTTGCTTTTGGTTTTAGTACCATCCATTTCAAGCATTTTGTTATCAATGCCAACCTGATTCAAAACGCTCATCCCAACCAGTGCAGGTGCGATCAGGCTGTTAACGTTTTCAACCGCTTTAAGGACTCCTTTTCCGAGGTAACGTTTTTTATCGCCATCGCGAAGCTCCAATGCTTCATTTTCGCCGGTTGAAGCCCCTGAAGGAACAGCGGCACGTCCAATAATACCACAGTCAAGAGTTACTTCTACTTCTACAGTAGGATTTCCGCGGGAGTCAAGAATTTCGCGGCCATGAACATTTGCAATTAGTCCCATAATTAAATGTATTTATTTCTGTTTATTAAAAATCAATTCTCAATATGTATGAGTGTCGAGTGATGTATCAGAGGACGC
>JBEPWN010000012.1:0-20379 GCA_041642395.1 Marinilabilia sp.
CTGAATGGATGCTGCTGCCTATAGCTGATGGAAAGAGCAATATGATAAGAATCTTATCCGTGATTATCCGTAACAATCCGTTCAATCCGTGTTCCGAAATTCTTAAATAAGAATTCAGGAACACTGATCTGACGGATTTTGACGGGATTTTCACGGATCTGTTCTGAATGGTTGAAGGTGCCTGAAGCTTATGGTAATACCCTATAATAAGAAAAGATCCGCGACCATCCGCGTTCTGAAATTAATAATCTGAGAAATTGTCTTCTAAAAATTGGTGGAATTTGTGGAGATTCTTTCCCATAAAAAAAGGGTTACAACTTCGCAAAAAGTTGTAACCCTTTCAGGGTCGGGGTGGCAGGATTCGAACCTGCGACCTCCTGCTCCCAAAACAGGTAAAGATACTTATTGGTTTTTATATTATGTTTGTAATGCTTTGTAAAACAGCAAAATAATACAAACAAATTATGATCATTTAATGGATGGTTCTCGATTTTTATTATATTTGTGTCATAATTGTGTTACAATCAATTAAATTAATCCATTGAAATATGAGTTCAAAAGTTCAACCGAAGGATTTTAGCATTGACCTGTTTCTTAACAAGAACAGGATCAAAAACAATGGAAAATATCCTGTAATGCTGAAGGTCTATTTAAAGAAAATAAGGCAGCGTAAATATTTCCCAACAGACTTTGAACTTACTGAAGAGGATTTTAATGCCATTTTAAACTTATCAGAAAAAGGTATCAGCAAGAAGCTTAAGGAAATACGAAACCAGCTTATTAATCTGCATGCTGCCGCCAACGAGATTGCGGATGGCCTTTCTTACTTTTCCTTTGAGGTGTTTGAAAAAGAAATTCAAAAGGGCACCATATCTGCCGAGAAAAATCTTGCATGGCATTATCAGGATTATATCGACACCCTGATCGCAAGGCGTTGCATCCGTACAGCTGAAAATTACCGGTTAAGCCTGATGTCAATTTCAAAATTTAACGGAAATAAGGTACCGGACTTTCTGATTATAAATCCAGACTGGCTGAAAAGATATGAATTATGGATGGTAGACAATGGAAAGAGTCTGACTACAGTAAGTATATACCTTCGGAATTTAAGAGCGATTTATAACCGGGCGAAAGAAGATAAAACAATACCAGAGGATCTGTATCCTTTTGGAAAAAGAAAATACATAATCCCTGAACCTTCGGCAGCAAAAAAGACCTTAAAAAAAGAAGAACTCAAATTATTGTTATACGGAAAACCTAATAATGAATTTCAGCAAAAGGCCAAAGATTTCTGGTTTTTCAGCTTTTCTGGAAATGGGATGAACATTAAGGATATTGCTTACCTGCGCCTCCGGGATATTGATGGTGACAGGATAGTTTTTCACAGGAAAAAGACCTCAACAACAAATTCAAAGCAAATCCCTGTCAAAGTTTATCTGAATGATTTTATCAGGGAGATACTGGAGAAATATGGAAACAAAACTGGCCTCCCTGACGATCATGTCTTTTCTATAGTAAACAAGTATGATTCACCTGAGGAGCAGCTAAAAATGCTCAAGAATTTCATACGCTTTATTGGGCAGCATATGGACCTGTATGCGAAAAGTCTAGGCATACAAACATCCGTTAATGTAAAGATCTCCCGGCACTCATTCGCCACCACATCCATCCTCAAGGGGCAGAGCATGGAGTTTGCCCAGGAAGCATTGGGGCATAGTAACATTAGGACTACCCAAGCTTATTTTTCTGGTTTTGAAGATGAAACGAAAAAGGAGTTTGCACAGAAACTAATGGATTTTTAGAAAATTTATAAAGAGTTGAATTTTTAATTTGCTTTTAAGTATAAAAAGATGTTGCGAGATCCTGATTGAGATGATTCCCCTAAAGGTATCCCACTTTATTTATGTTACTCCTACTTTCCATAAATAAGAGAGCCCGTAATCCGACTTTTTAAATCCTCAAGGGCTTCTGTTTAAAATATCATTGGTTATCTGGCGAAATAGTGAATTCTGCGACCGAACTCCTGTGGTTTCTGAGAGAAGAAATAACATTTTTTAGCATTAGATGCTAAAAACACCTCAAGGGGCAAAGCATCTAGGAAAAAAAATCAGCGTTGACTTGTCTTGACATTACCCTAAAAAGGCTATAAAGAAAAAAAATAAAAATGGATTTTCTTATCTTCAAAATCTAAAAAACCCCCACCGAATATCGATTATTCACGGGCTTTTTGGGCACTAGCTTAATTGAAGAATGACGAAATACTTTCTTGAACAAAAGAAAAAAACAAGAATTACCCAAGTGAGGAGTGGCTAAAATGGTGCTTTAACAAAAAGACCATTCTCTATTAAATCGAATGCAATACATTGATAATCAATATAATATATAATAAACAAACAATAAACAAACAATAAAAAATTAGCATAAAATAGCTATGAGAAAAATAAATTTATGTTTTGTATTTTTATTGATTTATTATTTCTAATTTGCAGCGCAAAATGTTCTTTTATGGGCCCAAAGAGCAATTGCGGGCGTTAACCGAAAAGCCCTGGCATAATGCCGAGAGTAGGTGTTAAAACCGTTTTTATGAAAAAGCTAAAATTAAATGCTCTCTGCGCTAGAGAGCTGGAAGAACAAAAACAAGCGAAAGTTTTTGGAGGTAATTGCTGCATTTGTGGATGTAATGGCACCAGCAGTACTGAATCTAATGGGAATGCCAATTATGATGGAAGTTTGGCATCTCCTGAAGGAGGAATATGGGTAAAATGTACCGAAGATGAAATAGCGCCCGAGCCCTAAATTAAATAAAAGGAGTTGCATCAATATGATGCAGCTCCTTTCAAATCTTTTTCTATAGTCTAGTAATTTTCGCACGCATGATTCAATTATTTTTTAAGCTTTTTGCAAGAAATGTTGCAGGGAATAAGCTATATACATTATTAGGCATACTTGGCCTTGTGGTAGGGTTATCGGGAAGCTATATCTTGTTTTTATGGGTAAATCATGAGATATCATATGATCGCTTTCATGAAGACTCAGAGAGGATTTACCGAGTTGTGCGTGAGGATTATATTGAAGGTGTTTGGATAAGGAATGTTTTTACCCCGGTTCCACTCGCTAATGAACTGCCAAAACGTTATCCCGGTATAATTGCCGGCACATCGGTCTGGTCGGAGGGACAACATACATTTTCAAATGACAACAGCAGGCTGATGGCTAACTTCCATTATTGTTCCGAAAATTTCTTTTCGGTTTTTGACTTTCCAATGGTAGAAAAGTCTGGAGGATCTGCATTCCCCCATCCCAATTCCGTCGTTATTAGTAAAGATTTCGCCATGAAAATGTTTGGTAGCACAGACTGCCTGGAAGAGGAAATCATCCGACACTTTTTTGGAACAACAAGCTATTACATAAGTGCAGTAGTTGATGTTCCTGAGAATTCACATTTTAATTTTGAGGTATTGGTGCCATATGTCAGTTCTCAAGCATTTAGCTTTGCTCATTCCGATTGGAGTTTAAATGCAGCTAATTATTTTAAACTGGACAAAAAAGCTGGCTTGAATGGAATGCAAATAAATGAAATGAAAAGCATACTTCAAAGCAAATCTAATCCCACTACCCGCATAAGCTTTCAACCTCTGCATGACATATACCTATTTACTGATTTTGATGATGGTTTTTCTACAAAAAAGTCAAGTTATACTTTCGTCAGATTAACTTCTGTTATAGCTTATGCGTTGCTTGCATTATCAATTATCAACTATATAATGCTTTTTACTTCCCGTTCAGAAGCCCGAGGGAAAGAGATAGCCATAAAAAAACTTATGGGTGTGGGGCGTGTCAAGTTAATTGCCCTATACTCCCTCGAGATTCTGCTGGTAACTTATGTTGCGCTTTTTTTCTCACTCCTCTTGGTAAATCTTATTTTGCCATTTTTAAATGGAATATCAGGTAAGACTTTAAAGCTGATCCCAGGATGGGAATTTGGTTTTTATTTTCTTATCACGGGATTCTCAGTTAGCCTTTTGTCAGCAAGCTATATAGCCTTTTATTTGTCGCGATTCTCATCATTAAATCTTTTGAGGGGAAAATCGGATTTTTCACCCCGCTTTCGCATCAACACTTTAGTAGCTATCCTTCAACTTGCTTTTGCCACGGGCTTTGTGATTTTTTCCTTGTCGCTATTGGCGCAATTTCGGTATATCAACAAAAAAGAAAAAGGGCTGGAAACAACTAATGTCCTTGCCATGTCAACACGTGCTTTTGGGTACAATTATACTTTCGTAAAAAACAAATTATTGGCTCATTCTAATATTTTAAATGTCACCGCCGGAGGTCCCCCACCTGTTGACTACCAGTTTTCCCCTGTTCAGCAAATACGATGGGAAGGAATGGAACTGCCAGCAGATTTAGATGTAACAGTAATGAATGTAGATCCTGATTATTTGAAAACTTTTCAGATAGAATTGATAGAGGGAGAATTTCTGCCTCCGGACATGAATATAGAAAAGCATTTTGATGGATACTATATGGAAAATACCCCTGTAATCATCAATGAGCGTTTTAAGAACCTAATGGGCATGAAGGAACCCATAGGTAAGACCCTTTACATGAGCCGATTTGATGCCAATGGAATTATCAAAGGTGTTGTAAAAGATTTTCACTTCCGGCCGTTGACCCATAGCATTGAACCTTTGATAATGTTTTATTACCCTGAAGGATTTACTCATATGTATATCAAAATAGGAGAGGCCGATTTACCTTCAACTATGATTTATATTAATGAAGTAGCAAATGAATTTAAACGAGGTGAAGATATCGTATTCACTTTTTTTCTTGAAGATGCAATAAAAGCACAATACAAGGAGCAATTTGCAGTGAATCATTTTGTTTTTGCTGCAACCCTGGCCATCATTTACCTTGCCATAATGGGAATACTAGGTATGGTATCCTACAACATGGTTAGAGAAAAGAAGGTTATAACTATCCGAAAAATCTATGGTGCGGATACCATGGATTTGAAGCTTTTTTATATAAGAAAAACATTGATGCTATTTGTATGGGGATACCTGCCAACAATAGTGATAAGCTGGTACATAGTAGAGCGGTGGTTGTCAGCTTTTGCTTATGTTTATAATCCTTTTATTTCTATTTCCCTTGCTGTGCTTCTGGCAGGCTTAGGGATGGTTAGTTTATTAGTTATTTTAAGCGTTAACAGAACCTGCAGTGTAAATCCTGCAGATTCAATTAAAAAATTATAACTATGGATTCAACTTTGTTTTTTAAGACGGCAGAGCAAAACAATTATTTCTATGATATAAATCAAAGTGTATTTTCATATGCTCATCCGTTGCTTGTTTATATTGGTGAAACCTCCAGGCAAAACCCAGAAGAAATAGAAGACCTATTCCAACATAAGGAAAAATTTGTAAATACACCTTATGGTAGATTTACCTTTGAAGATTTTATTTATTACCGCCACAGGTATGATCATCTTAAATCAAATGGTTTCTTTCAAAATGTCGTGGATAATTCTTCATATGAAAAAGGATCCATTGAACCTGATGTCATAAAGTTTTATTTGTCAAATATCAAGCAAATTACATTGGAAGTAACACAAGCTTGCAATTTAAAATGCAGGTATTGCGCATATTGTGAGTTGTACAATGAATTTGAAAATAGAAAAGACATTTATTTGAAATTTAGTGACGTGAAAAAACTATTCTTTGTTTTTTTGAAATACTGGAATTCCTCAAAAAATGTTGATGCTGTTCAGAAAGTAGATATTGCATTTTATGGAGGTGAGCCATTGTTAAACTTTAGGTTGATAAAGCAGACTATAGATTTGTTATCTAAATTGAATTTTAAAAAGAACTTTACTTTTAGCATGACAACCAACGGACTGTTGTTAGATAAACATATTGATTTTTTAGTTGAAAATGGGTTTAACCTCACAATAAGCCTAGATGGAAATGAAGACCATAATCAGTATAGAGTTGATCATTTCGGGAATAGTTCATTTGATAAGGTATGTAAAAATATATTATACATAAAAATAAACCATCCGGAGTATTTTAAGAATAAAGTAAAGTTTAATGTCGTCCTTCATGATAAGAATCCAATCAATAAGGTTGAAGAGTTCTTTTTAAAACAATTTGATAAGATCCCGCTCACTGGTGAAATCAACTCTAGTGGAGCAAGTATTGAAGGGATTAGCATTTTAAACAACATGAAAAAGAACTATAAGGATAATATTACTTATTATCTTGGTGAAGGAAGATTATTTTCTGAAGAGGACATAAATGTTGTTTTAAGAAGTGTAATTAGTTTTTTAAGAAATCACTGGGAGAATTCAATGAGACACTTCATGGATTTTCCATTTAAAAAAAGCGAAAAAATGAGAAATCCAACAGGTTCCTGCCCTCCCTTTTGGAAAAGATTGTTTCTAACTTCAACAGGGGAAATCCTCCCTTGCGAAAAAATCGGAACAAAATATAGTTACGGGAACATAAAGTGTGACAGAAATGTACTCGGTAAGGGTTTAAACAATGTAGCTGAATTTCACAATAGATTAATTGGAAGTATCCTTGATCAGTGTAAAAAATGTTATAATCAAAGAGCTTGTGAAGTATGTGTTTATTCCTTATATATTCCCAATAAGTCAGTAATTTGTGAAAACAGGATGAGCAAAAAGCACTTCCAAAACTATTTATCCAACTACTATTCTTTTATAGAGAAACATGGATCGAAAGTTGTTCTAAGCATGAATAAGACTCAGTTTGAATAAATTAAAAATAAGATATGAAAAAAGTAGAAAAAAAATTCTGGATGCTAATTCCTTCATATTGTTACATTAGTGTGAAAGAAACTAATGTTTTATTTTATAACACAATTTCGTTTAAAAGTTTTTTTTATAACGATGCCAAAATTGCAGATTTAACAAGAAAACTAGTAAATAATCAAAACTCCTATTGTGTTATAATTTCTCATCAAGAAAAAAGTGATGTTTCAATTAAAAAATTGATTGAAGATTTGCAAAATGCCCATATGATTGATTTAATTGATTTTGAGCATATTCATTCAAAGCCCTATCATTTGATGCCTAATGCATTTTTTGAGAAGACATTTATTACAGAAAAAGTAGATATTATAGGAGAAGGTGAAGCAACCTTTGATCTACCAGGTTTGATAAAATCCATTAACATACAATTGACAGGTAATTGCAGATTAACTTGCACTCACTGTCAGCAGTATTATAAACAAATTCCTCATTGTCATAAAACAAAGCACTCTAATGATCTGAATATAGATCTAATGAAAAGCATTATAGATCAGGTCGATGGATTAGGCATTGCTGAAATAACTTTTTCAGGTGGAGATATTTTTTCTTACGAATATTTTGATGCTTTGTGGAATTATCTAAAAGTAATAAACAAAAAAATTGTTTTTAAAGTCAACAGTAAACAACTTAAGTTTGGTTTTGAAGAATGGTTTCTCAGCGCAAGTGAAAACTTTGAGTTTGAAATAGTTTTTTCTGAAATTAAAAATAAGGAGGAGTTCAAAAAAATAATTCCCTGTTTAAATAAAAAGATTAATAACGTAAAATTTGAGTTTCTAGTTGCAGATGAGGTTTCTGGAAAAATTGTAGATGAAGTGGTAGAATATTTCCCTGAAATCAATTATAAAATAATTCCGTTTTTCAACGGCAAAAACATAAGATTCTTTGAAGATTATGTTTTCCTGAACCAGGAGGATTTAAATGAAATAAAAGTTACTATGCGTGAAATCCTTGTTAGTAGGGAAATCAACAAATTGTACTTTGGGAAATTGTTTTTACTTTCTAATGGTGATTTATTTTCCAATCTAAATTTTAACCCTATTGGGAATGTTTTAACCACTAGTTTGGGGCACCTTATAAAAAAAGAATTGTTTAATAAAACAAGTTCTTGGTACCTAACTCGTTCATCCGAGAGGTGCCGTTGTTGTGTTTATGAGAATGTATGTCCTCCTATTTCAAATTATGAAATAATTACGGACAGAGAAACAGCATGTTTAGTATAAATAGCGTCAATCAAGAAAACTTCAATGAAAAAAAACTTTATATTTTATACTTCAAAAAAAGGATGTAATAAAAAAATAATCCTAGAGGCCTCTCTTTTTCTTTTACTTTTTTTAAGCTGCGAAAGTCGAAGTGAGTTCATAAGAGAATCTCGCTCTGATATACAACAATCATTAAAAAGCGAGGAAATTAAGGAAAAACCTGCATTGAATGAAGAAGAAGAACTATTGGCTAGAGATACAATTGTGTATGAAAAACCGCAAGTGCCAGGAAGCTTCTTATCAGCCCCGGAAGATATTCAAAAAATTCTATGGGGAAATAAAAATGATAAGCCTGTAAAAACCACTGATTCTAACGTAGCTCTTTTGTCGTTCATCATCGAACCTGATAGCACTGTATCATCTGTGAGGGTTTTGAAGGGAATCAATGCAAAAATGGATTCCATCGCTGTCCAATCGGTTAAAAAATCAATTTGGAAGCCTGGTTATATAAATAATAATCCCATTAGAAGTCGTTTTGTTTTTCCAATAGTTTTTTAACAATTTTGATGTTGTTAACAATGTCCTTCCCCCACCTTCCCCAAAAAGATGCCAGAAGTTGTGGACCAGCCTGTGTTCAGATGATTGCCAAATATTATGGCCGAAGCCATACCTTGGAAAAGCTGAATGATTATTCTAATATAGGTAAACAAGGTGTTTCTATGCTGGGCTTGAGCCAAGCAGCTGAGCGGGTTGGTTTTCGTACTCGGGGCGTACAAATTGATTCTGAAACCTTGTTCAAGGATGCATCGCTGCCTTGCATAGTACACTGGAATCAAAACCATTTTGTGGTAGTGTATAAAATCACCCGCAAAAAGATATTTGTTTCTGACCCTGGGGTCGGGCGAATTAGGTATAGTCACAAAGAATTTTTAGAGCAGTGGTCCACCACCCGGATAAAGGATAAACCTGCCGGAATCGCGCTGCTATTGGAGCCTTCACCTGACTTTTATGCTGCCTCGGATGAGGAAAACGCGCCAAAACGTGATTTTTCCTTTCTGCTGCGGTACCTCAAACCCTACCAAAAGCTACTGATGCAACTAGCTTTGGGTCTACTGGTCGGCAGCGCACTACAACTTATCTTTCCATTTCTTACTCAGAGCTTGGTAGATTATGGTATTGGTGGGCAAAATCTTAGGTTTATTTACCTGATATTAATAGCTCAATTAGTATTGTTCCTTAGCCGCTTATCGGTTGAATTTATCCGTGGATGGATATTGCTAAACGTGAGTACCCGCATTAACATCAGCCTAATCTCCGATTTCCTTATTAAGTTGATGAAACTATCCATCGGTTTCTTCGATACCAAATTAATTGGGGATTTGATGCAGCGAATAGCCGATCATCGCCGCATCGAAAGTTTCCTCACCGGCAGCATGCTAAGTATCATTTTTTCCTTTCTAACTTTCGTAGTGTTCGGTGTGGTATTGCTTATCTATAACCTGACCATTTTCGGTGTCTTTCTACTATTTACTTCATTATACTTTGTTTGGGTGCTTCTGTTTATGCACAAACGACGGGAACTTGATTATAAGATGTTTAGTCAGATGTCCGACAATCAAAGTCAACTGATCCAAATTATTACCGGCATCCAAGAAATAAAGCTCAACAACTGTGAAAAAGCCAAACGTTGGGATTGGGAACAGGTACAAGCCCGCTTGTTTCGTATCAATCGCAAACGTCTTGCATTAAATCAGTACCAACAGGCGGGTGCTTTCTTTTTTAACGAGGGGAAAAACATCCTAATCACTTTTTTGGCCGCTAAACTAGTGCTTGAGGGACAGCTTACCCTTGGAATGTTGCTGGCTATACAATATATTTTAGGCCAGCTTAATGCTCCAGTAGAACGAATGATAGGTTTTATGCATGCATTTCAGGATGCCAAAATTAGTTTTGAGCGGATGGATGAAATACATAACAAGGAAGATGAGATGCATGTGGTGTATAAGCGTGTTAATCAATTGTCAGCGGACAAATCGCTATACGTGAGATCTCTAGATTTTGCATATCCTGGTGCCAATAATGTTAAAGTACTCCGATCGCTGGATTTGGAAATAACACAATCAAAAGTAACTGCAATCGTAGGTGCCAGCGGCAGTGGTAAAACAACTCTGATAAAAATGCTGCTTGGGTTCTATCCTCCCCTTAATGGGGAGATCAAGGTTGGCAGCTACCCTTTGCAATCTATAGATCCTGCTACTTGGCGTAGCAAGTGCGGTGTGGTGATGCAGGATGGATTTATTTTTTCGGATACCATCGCAGGCAATATCACCATGAATCAGGGCATTCCACAAAACGACAAGCTGCAACAGGCCTTAAAAGTAGCAAATATTGAAGAATTCGTACAAAGCCTTCCATTAGGCCTACATACAAAAATTGGACAGGAGGGGGTGGGGCTGAGCCAAGGCCAAAAGCAGCGACTTCTTATTGCCCGTGCTGTATATAAAGACCCAGAGTACCTCTTTTTTGATGAAGCCACCAATGCTCTTGATGCCAACAATGAAAAAATCATTATGGAACAACTGAACCGATTTTTCCTAGGACGTACTGTAGTTGTGGTAGCTCACCGGCTTAGCACTGTGAAAAACGCCGACCAGATCATAGTGCTGGATAAAGGGCGGATCATAGAAAAGGCCAATCACCAACAACTTACAAACATGAAAGGAGTATATTATCAATTGATTAAAAACCAGCTCGAACTCGGTAACTGATTTAACGAATTCTGATATAATTGATGAAGGAACCCAAAACAAAACTTTTGGAAGAATTTTGCTGCTCTAATGATCCAACACACCTAAACGAAATACTTAGGGCTACTCCTAGCTGGCTTTTGCACTCAGGTATCGGCATTATCGTATTTTTCGTTTTCCTCTTGTTGGCAGGTAGCATGCTTTTTCAATATCCGGATGTTATTGAGGCCCCTGTAGTGGTAGTGGCTGACATCCCTCCCGCAAATTTGATTGCTGTCAGCAGTGGCAAAGTGGAAAAGTTACTTTTTGAGGAAGGAGAGTATATAAAAAAAGGTGATCTCATTGCAGTTGCCGAAGCACCCTTATATGTTGATGACCTACTCTGGTTGCGAAATATCCTTTTTGCAGAATCCTTAATTAATCGGGATGAATTGAATAAAACTTCAACAAGACTTCGCCAAAATATTAATCTCGGACAGCTGCAAAGCTTTTATAATGAATGGCTGAAAGCATTTCATGATTTAGAACAGTTTGAAAATCTCGATTACCATGCTCAAAGGTTATCTCATTTACAAAGGCAGTTGGAGGAGCGCAACCTGCTAGAAAACCAAATTAAGAGACAACTGGAAACTTTCCGGGAGTTATTCAAGTTGTCTGAACAGAACTACCTTAGAGACTCTAAATTAGTGGCACAGAATTCTATTTCCCCGGTAGATTATGAACATGTTTATTCTGAGTATCTATCGCGGCGCATCACGATGGAGGATTACCAAAGTCAGCTCATTAACCTTAAAATGCAGAAAAACGACATTCATTCTTCCATAGATGAAACTAAAATAGATTATACTCAACGACTATCAGATTACAGGTTGCGGGTGCAAAGTACTTTCGAAAACTTGAGAAGCCAGGTGCTGCTGTGGGAAAAAAACTATGCTTTTGTGGCACCTATTAGCGGCAAACTGGTTTTTGTAAGCATTTGGACACAAAATCAGCAATTTACTACTGGAGACCTAATGTTTTCTATAATTCCTGATGGAAATGGGCTGTTCATCGCCCGTGGCAGTATACCATTAAATGGGTCGGGGAAAGTGAAAGTCGGCAATCGGATAAACATCCGTTTATCCAATTACCCTTATCAGGAATTTGGTGTGCTACAGGGCGAGGTAATGCATGTTGCGGCCGTCCCGGCCGGTGACCATTACCCTATACAAATAAGCCTGACTGACCAGCTAATAACCAGCTATAATATCAATTTAGGTCATCATGTGATGCTGAAGGGAACCGCCCAGATCATTACTGAAGAAATCAGTCTGTTCAATCGCATATTGAAGCCATTGAGGAGTTTGCGGAGAAACAGGTAAGAGATCACAGTAATATGCAATTAGTTTTTTGTCGATATCGTTTATTTAACCAGCATAAGAAAAGAAAATACGTGGAATTCTATTAGGTAATGGGGGTTGCAGAAAAATGATTTTATGTAAGATATTTGTACTTATTCAACTAACATATTTTATTTGGTTTTTTTAAGGGAAGATCTGGCAAACCTGATACTTTTGAAGCTCCTTTCCTATCAAGTTCTTGCATAGACGTTTTCTTATTAAGCAAGCTAGCAATTTTCTGCCGCAATGGCTCAGCAACAAAAGGTACCAACGTACTTATGAGCATATGGTTTTGCTGATTGGATTGGATTGCTTGAAGCTTTTTCAGCAATTTCTTTTCCCGATCCTCAAAATAATCCTTAAGCTCACTGATGATCCCGCTCATCAACTGCTCCTGTGCTTCGATATTCAGGTTTTTTGAATTTTTGGAACCTGGATTATAACCATTACCGGTTCCGGCAGGAATTTTACCCAAACGGGACTTGCTTCTCTCCCGGCATGCCATTACTCTGCAACTTTCGCTGCAATATTTTTGCACGAAACGCTTTGTGGGAGTAAAATACTCTCTACAATACTGACATTGGTAGGTTGTTTCGGTAGAGAATGCGTTAGAATGGGAAAAATCAGGGTTGTTCATTGAATTTTGCTGGTACATGACTTCAGTTTTAATGATTATTGGTTAAAAATTGTCTTAAAATGCGTGATTTTCCCTTTCTTACCTGGTGTAAAAGCGTTAATATTAATGAATATCAACGCATGTTTACGCATTAAAGATAGTGAAATTTTAATTAGATACATAACTTATATGATATAATGATTATAGGCTTCTCAGGCATCTTTTCCCTCTTTACTATAGCTGATTCTTATTAAAACATACATACAATGAAGAAAAATGAATAACCATAAGATTCATTGGTTAGATTTGCATTCCCATAAAAACAAATCATAAATAAGAAATCAGTAAAAAGATGAAAAAATTTTCATTTCAGGATTATTTGGAAGGCAACATGGACCTTGAGCCAAAGGATGACAGTATTAATTATGAAGGAAGTTCTTGTAGTCCTGAAGAACGTGCTAAAATCAATACAGAATACTCTAATCATGCAAGAAAAGGGGCAGTCCGCGCCAGATATGAAGCGGGAGAAATTAATGAAAGCTTATTTATCCAGATAGAAAATGCAAAAACAGAGGGTTTTCAAATGGAAGTAGAATGTAACCTGGAATCCCGGAAAAAAAAGTTTAATAATGAGATTAAGAATCTTCCTCCTGAAGAAGTTGTAGAAGCTATTAACGATGAAATAGCTAACTTATCAATAGTTTACAAGGCCGATTACAATATTGAAGGGACTCCTTTACCACTTTCACCCAGAGAGAAAACCAATATAAAGAGAGGCGTAATCCCTGATCTGAGCTTTTTAAAAGGAAAAGATTTAACAGAAATAATTAAGAACCATGAGTTAATGAAATCAGGCAGCGATTTTGAGCTAACTTATTTCTGCCACGGTAGCGATAGACGGGCAGCTTACTTATGTAAAAAATTACTGAAAGAACATCCATTAACTCCTGAACCCGATCAATTTATTCCTCCCGAAAGTCAGATTTATCCGGAATTAATTATTTCTGATGAAATCCGAAAAAAGCTATATGATGGTTTAAAGCACTTTTTTGCTGGATATGAAGAATTGTTATTTAAGCATCTGGTCGAGAAAGAACCCATAGCGACCAAGCTTCCCTTTTCCGGACAGCTAAACGTATTTGTGGAATTATTTCAAAGGTTGCATTACAATGGATATATTGGCAATAGAAAGAAAGAAATTAATTCATGGATTAGAAACAATTTCACTTTTAAACACACGTCTGGCGAACAAACCTTATTTAAAGAAGAAGTTGTTGAGAGATTTTTAAAAGGAGACTGTGATAGCAAGAAGAGAACTCCTCCTAAAAACAAAAGGCTCTGTGAAGATTGGGCAAATTTTAAGCCATACAGGCAACTAATTCAAGAAAACGACTTCTAAAAAAAAAAAGGTCCTATTAGTGTCCCCTTGAGAAAAGGGTCCTAAATGGGACCTAAAACCATTTGTTTCTTTGTTCATAATTTAAATTTTTAATTTATGATCACAGATACATTTAAAACCCCCACATTCGATTCTTTACCCACGGTGGTAAATGAGATGTCGAGAAAAATCGATCGCATGGAGCGATTGATTGAAAATTTGTCTCCCCATAAGGTTGATGACAACATACCCATGGACCTGGACGAATGTTCAGAATTCACAGGTTTGGCCAAACCCACCATCTATTCCAAATGCAGCCTGAAGGAAATACCCTTTCACAAGAAAGGAAAAAAGCTTTATTTCTTTCAGGAAGAGCTATTGGATTGGATTAAAAAAGGCAAGCCCCATCAATCTGTTGCTGCCGATTCACTCAAACACCTGAAGATCAAGAAAGGAGGTTTGCATGTTTAAGAACCCCTTTTCTTTTGGCAAGCCTAAGAGCAAAACTGGAGAAAATAAAAATTGGCTGAAGACTTTTTCTAAAATGGTAAATCTTCCTCCTGAAGGAATAGTCGTTTACATACTCACCGACCAAGGGGAAATATGTCGGAAACTCATTTTCAAGAAAAATCCGATTAATGCCATAACTCAAGAGCTTGATAACTCCTTTCCCGCAAGTAGAACTTTAATAATTGAACGTGGAGAAAATCCCCATATCAATAGTGAATCCCTTGTTTTCACAAGCTATTTTACAAAGGAGGGGAAATCATGAATGCAGAAGTTATAAGAGCTCATTTTGCTGGTCTTAAGGATCAAGTGAAAAGAAGTGCCCCCAAAAAAACGGAAATTCCATTTCCAGTAGAGGTGTTTCCGAAGGTCATGCAGGGAATAATTTCCGCCACCCATGAATGTTTAAAATTCCCCAAAGATTATACGGCATGTTCGATGCTATGGACCGCCTCAGTTGCAATAGGAAATTCATACGCAATACAGGTGAAGGAGGGATGGATCGCAGGAGGAGTTCTTTTCCTTGCATTGGTAGGCCGTCCGGGAGCAAATAAAAGCCATCCCCTTTCCTTTGCAATAAAACCACTGATTTCTGTAGAAGATGAAAATTTTCATCAATATAAACAGGATTGTGAACGATACGAATGCTATAATAATTTGTCTGATGATGAAAAAAAAGACCATGGAATAGATCTTGGCAAGCCCATTCCCAAAAGGATTCTTGTATCAGATGCTACAGCCGAAGCTATTGGGGAAATCCATAATCATAACAAACGAGGAATAGGACTGCTGATGGACGAGCTCATCGGATGGATAAAAAACTTCAACCGATATAACAATGGATCTGTATTGGAAATGTGGTTGAGTATCTGGAGCATGAAACCATTAGTTTTGGATCGCAAAATGGATGGCTGCAAAAGGATTAGCCGAAC
Organism: Marinilabilia sp.; assembly: GCA_041642395.1. GTDB lineage: Bacteria > Bacteroidota > Bacteroidia > Bacteroidales > Marinilabiliaceae > Marinilabilia. The sequence continues at coordinate 15,597 of JBEPWN010000012.1, forward strand.
ATATATTCCTGTTGCCGGTACTATTCAAACAGGATTGCTAAATGAACTTGCTAAGGATAACAAAAACCTAAATGGTTTCCTTGATAGAATTTTATTTGCTTTCCCTGAAACAATTAAAGAGCCCTGGTCACAAAAGGAGCTCAGTACGAATCATGCAGAAAAGTGGGAGCGAATAATCAGAGATATTATTTTACTTGAGTGCCCCATGGATGAATTTGGGAATCCAAAGCCAAGAATATACACCTATAGTTTAAGCGCAAGAGAAGAACTCTTTGAATGGCAGACGCTGAATACCAAAATAATCAATGACCTTAATAATGAAGCTTTAGCAGGAATCTACACAAAAATTGAAGAATATTGTGTGCGATTCTCCCTTATCCTGCAAATAATTTATAACATCTGTGGTGACCACAATGATAATGGCCAAATCTCCTTACAGGCCACTACTGGTGCTATAAAAATTGCAGAGTATTTCCGTGCTTCAGCGACCAAGGTATATGATATTATGGCCAATACTTCTCCTTTGGATCACCATCCTGCGTCCGTGAAGAATTTTTACGCAAAGCTACCGGATGAATTTAAAACAAAGCTTGCAGTAGAAATGGGAGCAAAATTAAAATTTTCGGAACGAGTGGTGAAACGTTTATTAAACGATGGTAATTTATTTAGTAGGGTAATGCATGGTCAATATGAGAAAAAGTGGTAGCTGCACTATTGACATTTTGAGCACATTGTTATTAAACACCAGTAATTCAGCATGTTACAATTATAAAATCATGCCAAATTAATGCCAGTTGTGCCAGGGTAAAAATCAACCATCTGGCACAACTGGCATTAAAATGACACTTTTCCAATAATGTAATCACCTTTAATTCAGCATAATACAACACTTGTGGCGAAAGTGACAATAGTGCAACGCATCAATTTTTATTATGAAAGAATACAGATACACCCTTGATAGGAGCAGCAAAAAATTTATTTGCCAGAATTGTGGCAAGAAAAGATTGGTGCGTTATGTAGATTCTACAACGGCCAATTATTTGCCGGAAAAATATGGTTCATGTGATCGTAAAGATAACTGCGGGTATCACTTAAACCCTTATTCAGATGGATTTAATGCTAATGAGAATTGCACCTATCCTGAATACAAACCGGCCACCAGGCTGTTTGAAAGGAAGAAAAAGTTGCCCAGTTATATACCGGAATCTCTGTTAAACCATACACTGAAAAATTATGAAGGCAATTTCTTTATCAGATTTTTACAATTTAATGCCCCATATCCATTCCTCCAAGAGATCCTGCACCTGGCAATTGAGCTTTATAAAATAGGCACCATTTCTAAAGGATATCTTGCAGGAGCTACTGCATTTCCTTTTATTGATATAAATAACAACATCCGTACAATCCAGATCAAGTTATTCGATAAATCAAACCATACGGTCCGCACCAGTTTTCTTCATGCTTACTATAAAGCCGAATTGAAGAAAAAAAATTCTTCCATACCTTCATGGCTTCAGGATTATGAAAAGAATGATTTAAAGGTATCATGTCTTTTTGGGGAGCACCTGTTAAAAAGATTTCCGGATAATCCGGTTGCCTTGGTAGAAGCTCCGAAAACAGCATTTTATGGAACACTATTTTTCGGTTTACCTGATAACCCTAACAATTTCCTGTGGCTTGCTGTATTTAACAGGGATAGCATCACATTAGAAAAATGTAAGGCACTGGAAGGTCGCCAGGTGGTTTTGTTTCCGGATCTATCCAAAACAGGCTCTACTTTTGAACTCTGGACGAAAAAGGCGAGAGAGTTTTCAGAAAATATTCCTGATGCCAATTTTATTGTTTCTGATCTTATCGAAAATACCAGTTCACTATCTGAGAAAATTGCCGGATTAGATCTTGCTGATTTTTTAATAGGGATGGATTGGCGTGCTTTTCATGAAAACGATACTTCCAGGCAAGAACTGGAGCCTTATTCTAGAATGCCTTTTGGAGATTATCCAACAGATTTTTCTGAAGTGGGTTTTGTGAAATCTTCTGCCCCTTGCAAAGATGAAACTGTCACCTGGGATATTGATGGATTAGAAAATTTCTTTTCTTCAATAAATACAATACACCTAAACACTATTGATCTGGAAAGTGGTTTGAAGATAACAGAAATGGGTTTATTTGTAGAGGGGCACTTGGCTGCAATAAAATTTAATAAAGGGAATAAAACATTCACCCCTTATTATAACCGGCTGGTTAAGCTTAAACTCCTATTGGAACAACCTGCATAAAAATTTAAAAGGGTTCTTCTATGATTTCCTTCAAATTTTACATTTCTTGTTTCCATTGCACTAAGGATGAGAAAACAAAGGCGCTTCCCGTGCATTTTTTTCTCATAGCATGTGATTTGTAACAATTGCTTATATTGTAGCAGAGTATAAATTACTATTATTAAGTTATCCAATGTATTCCAAACTATTAGTATGCTTGAAGGCATAAATATGTAAGTCAATTAACAACTAAAAATAATTAATGAAACAGCAAATAATTGATTTAGCGATTAATCATTGGAATGAAAAATTTGTGGGAATTGCTGCATGCGATATTGCCAATAAACTTAATTTGACTCACCATGAGGCAATGAAGTACCTTGTCACGCTAAAGGATGAAAATAAGGGTTCATTAAATCAAAATGTTTCATTAGGGCAGATTTCTATTACTATTGATGAAAAAACTAAAATTATTACGCAGGAGCATAATACAATAGTAACTCATATATTTTTCCCCTCCAAGGATATTTTAGAACGCTTTTATTTGCAAAACTTAAATAAGTTCATTAACAACGGAAAATATAAAAACCGATTACATTGTGGTTACAGTCAAATTGAGTTAGTTTATTTTGAAATTGGCGTATTGGATAAGTACCTGAGAAACAAGGAAAAATTCACCCTGACCGATGACACAACAGGTGGTGTATTAAAACTTAACCTTAATTATCTTCACACCTTAAGTGATGATCAAGTTGAAAAAATTTATTTTAATAAAATCTGGTATGGTAAGCGAAAGCTACTGAATGGAAACACCTCAATTTCAGCTATTTTAAGCGATTTGTCAGGATTAAATAAAAAAGAACAAAGTTATTGGTATAGTTTCGAACTGGAGAATCCTGAATTTATAGAAAATGACGGTGATTTTGATCGTTTTATTACAAGAGCATATCACGGAAATTTTATTGATAGCGATGATCCATTGTCTGAGATTTCCAATGAAATCAGTGTTATTAATAAAATTTTTGAGTTTGAATTATTTCAAAATACCGAAAACCCTTATTTAACATACCCTGTTAATAATACACTAAAAGAGTTTGTAGATTGTAATAGCGAACTGTTTAAGCTTATAGGCCCAGACAATCTGTTAATTGAAAGAATCAAAAAAGTATATTTAAATTACTTAGACGGCAAACCTGAAGAATTAATTAATTCAAAAAGTCAAAGACCTTTTTCTCAGATACAGATATTAATTGCGGCATGTGAAAAATTGAATGGGGAGCTGGCCTCCGACCTTAAAGAAACATGGGAGACCATCAGGAAAAACAGAATTATTGCCGACCATAAAATATCTAAGCCCGATTATGACCCAAATAATTACATTGATAGTTTCAGAGTAAATTGTGTTAAATTAAGGGAGGTTTTGAAGCGAATAAAAGTTGAACTGACGAAGTTAGCAGGACATCATAATTATTAGCAGCAAGGATGGAGTTTAACACAATTCTTAAATAAAATACAAAATAATTAATAGTTCAGAAAATAGAATTGTATGCAGGACATTGAAGCTCCCAAAACAGCCATACATTTGAGCCTACAAATTGCACACAAAATATACAAACATGCTGCCACTCGAAGAATTTGTTTTAAGATTTCACAAACCCCTGATTTTAAATACCCTAAAGACAACTGAATTAAATTTAAAATTGTTCTATCGAAATAATGAAATCCTTGAACGCCAACATAATCCATCCAAAAAGGAGGAACCCATCAGAAAAGACATAACAAAAAAGGAGGTCGATTATTATCTCGAAAAGTGCTATACAATTCCAAACGATTACCTTATTCCAGAAGAAAGAATTGATTATACAAAAAATAAGCATAATAAGTTATTAACTTGTTCTCATGAGGGTATTTTATGGTCTGATTCATTAGCAAAAACTCGATTCTGAAGTAAGGGCTCCATACGAAGTTGTGACAAAGGTCGGGTTCTGGAAGACCATAATGCGGTTTTGCTTCGGAATCTTTCAAAATCCAGTACCTTATAAGCTATAGGAAGAAATGGAGAATACGTTTCGAAAAATTTTTTGACTTTGTTTAGCCCACTTTTTTGACTATGGACTAAATAGGTGCAGAAATAATTATAATTTGTGTCATAATTGTGTCATAATAAAAAAGGGTTACAGTTTTTTAAAACTGTAACCCTTTGATTTTCAAGTCGGGGTGGCAGGATTCGAACCTGCGACCTCCTGCTCCCAAAGCAGGCGCGCTAACCGGGCTACGCTACACCCCGGAAATCATTCAACAGGAAAGTTGTATGATTTACGATAGAACTTGCGGAGAGAGGGGGATTCGAACCCCCGGTACCCTAACGAGTACGGCAGTTTAGCAAACTGCTGGTTTCAGCCACTCACCCACCTCTCCAGGGTCCTTGTTGATCTTAACCGCTTGATTGATTCAGTAAAAGCAAAGATCGTTTGATTTTTGAGAGTGCAAAGATAGCGAAAGTATCAATCCCTGCAAATATTTTT
>JBEPWN010000013.1:0-20101 GCA_041642395.1 Marinilabilia sp.
GCTCGGTAAATTTAATAGCATTTGAAATCAGGTTTCTCAGAATAGTACTGAGCATGGACGGGTCTGCATATACAACGATACCCGAAGACAATTTTTTTATTATTTCAATTGATTTTTGTTCTGCGATGTCAGCAAAAAGAATCTCCACATCTTTAATAACACGCTCAATATCAAAAGACACGGGATTATAATCCATTCTTCCTGTTTGAGAACGGGCCCATTCCATCAGGTTCATCAGCAAATCCATGGCCGTACCGGCTGATTGACGAATAATCTCAGCATATTTTAAATTTTCCGAGTAATACTGTTCTTTGATCTGATCGATGAGAATATTACTAAACCCCAGGATTGAATTGAAGGGACTTCTCAGGTCATGAGCAATAATGGAAAAGAATTTATCCTTGGTTGCATTTAAAATTTGAAGTTCTTTGTTTTTATTTTTGATCTCTTCTTCAGCCTTTTTCCGCTCAGAAATCTCTATTCTTAGCCGTTGGGTTGCATTGGCCAATTCATCGGCTTGCATTTCTGCCTCAAGCCTCAATTTTGTTTGTTGCATCTGCAACGCATAATTCCGGAGTAAAATGATATGCTTTTCTACAATATCCTTATAAATACCTTTTTCTGTACTTCCGGCTGGTAGATTTTTTCCAATAAAAGCCCGGTATGCCTTTTCCATCGAATAAACTTTGGCGCCCGCACCCAACTGCTTATAGCAAACATAAGCCTGCTGCCAGTAAACATGGGCAAGCCGTTCATTCCCGTACTCCAGCCAAAAACCATATGCCCGTTCATTGGCAATGGCCTCCCACTGTAAAAAGTTGCCTGACTGTGCCTCTTCCAAAGCTATATCATAAAGATTCATGGCTTCAACCATGCGCCCATCAATTCTGGCTATTTCGGCACCAGCCAGGTGATACTTATGCCCAAAATTGTCGGGCCCGTTTTCTGCCCATAGATGAAGTTTTTTCAGAATAGCATCAAGTTCAGCGCGCCATTTGAGTTGTTGATATGACTCTGCCTTCGGATAAAGACCAGTAAGGATCAGAAATCGTGTAAATACATGTTCGGGCCATGGCAAAAGCCCTTGAGTACCCACAGTATATATCAGAGGTTCTGTTTTATCAGACAAAATAAGTGCATCTTCATCCTTCCCCGATACAAGCAAAACAAAAGTTTTGAGAATATTATAGATACATTTTACCTGAATATTTTTATGATCCTCTATCCTTTGAAGGAATTCTTCATCTGACCAGCGAATGTTTCCTTCAAAAGAAGGACTTTCTTCTGACAAAATTCCAAAAATATTAAGGCCTCCTTCCAAAATATCAATCGCCCATTGATTGAGGCGGGTACGGCTAAAATCCAGTGAGTGTTGTGTTTCCTTAATAAGTCCGGACAATGGGACGCCCTGATAAAACCGGCAATACATATTATGACCAAATGCATACGCGGCATACTGCAAATTCCCGGAACGCAGTCCAATTTGATATGCATCAGTATAATCCTGAGTGCTGTAACGGAGATGTTTAAACCAATGACGGTTAGAACTTCCGATCATCAGATAAAAAATACTTTGATCAGATGGGGATCGAAAAATACTGCTCATAAGATGGGTCGCTACTTCACTAAAGGCTTTGGCGGCAGAAAAATCATCATCAACCCAACCAATCAGACCACCAAATGCTGTATGGCTATAGCCAACCTGCGGAATATTTCCATACTGCAAGGTCAGATTTACCACTTTCGGTACAATTACACTCCAGAGCCTTTGATGCGAGCGATAACAAGGCGGCCCCATCGTGATCAGGATTTTTGATGCCATCAGCATTTCGGGATTGCTCATGATGGGCAAATCAGCCAATGAAGAAACCTTCCGATTTTCTAACTTCTTTCTTACAAGGCCAATTTCCTTATCCCGCGCAGCTTCAAAATTATCACCGGGCAGTGTAATTCCCAGGGCCGACAGTGCCTGTTGACCAGCCTCGATGGCTTCGGGGTATCTGGCCAGCAGGGTATAGTGAACAATGAGAATATTCAATGCCTGTGCCTTTTCCACTGCAGAGGCTGAATGGGATACCGCTTCAGCAATACACCTTTCAGCTTCATGACGATTGCCTTCCAGAAATTCACAGACTGCCCGTTCCTTATAATAATTCAGAATCAAATCGTGTTGATTCATCCATAGATCATTGGAAAAACCGGGCTTTTCGATAAACAGCGCCGCTGCATGATAGAACCCAAGTGCAGAACGATATGCCGTACCCATATAAGCTTTGCGGGCAGCAACCAAATTCAGTTCCACCATTTTCATTTGTTCCGAAATATCATCTATCAGATGACTTCCGGCATTAAGATCATTCATCACTTCAAATAATCTTTCATCCAGTTGATCAGGATGAAGCCTGGCCAGCAAAAGTCTGCCTATTTTTAACTGAATGCCGGGAAGCTCATCAGGATCAATCAGCGTAAAAGCAGCTTGCTGGACCTTGTCGTGCAAAAAAGTAAATACTTTCGGTATATGATTATCCTCTGAATATCTGGCATTGGCTATATTATTATTCGATAAAAGCAACGATTTAGTCCGGTTTCCCCAAAGCAGAGTCAAACACTCCTCTGAAGAACGGTCACTAATGATGCAAAGAGTTTCCAGTTCGAAGCGATTACCAAGACAAGCGGCCAGAAAGAACAGATTCCGGCTTTCCGGGTCAAGCCGTCGAAGTTTCATCGCGAATAATTCAACCACATTATCAGGCAAATCGGTCTCCTGCGTCAAATGTTTTCTCCAACTCCAAACTTTCGCCGTATTATCAAACCGGATTATATCAGATTCAGAAAGATAATTCAGAAAGGATCGAACAAAAAAAGGATTCCCTTCTGTTTTATCATAAATAATTGCAGAAAGCCCTTTTGCATCTATTGCGGCAGGACTCAATGAATCAGACACAATGTTTTGGACATCGTCTGCGGAAATATTTTTAACATGCAGCTCCTCAATAGAAATATTGCGCCTTCGCATATCATTAATCGCAGAGTTGAAAAGATGCGCAGATTGAATTTCATTGCTGCGGTATGAAACGATCACCAAAATGTATCGCAAAGTATTTCCAACCTGCAATTGTCTGAGAAGTTCACATGACGCGGAATCAGCCCATTGCCAGTCATCAAGAAACAATACCAGCGGATGTTCGGGACGGCAAACGACCTTTAGAAAATTCTGAAAAACATCAGCGAAACGGTGCCTGGCCTCCTGCGGACTTGTATCACTCACCGGCGGTTGAGGCCCAAGAAAAGATTCAAATTCAGGCACAAAATCAATCAAAACCTGTCCCAGATCACCAACAGACTGAAGAATATCTTCTTTAAAATGTAACTGATGCGATTCATCCTCAGAATGCAGTTTACGGCACAATTCTGACATTGCCTGACGAAATGCTGAATAAGGTATATTCTGTTGAAACTGCTCAAACTTACCACTAACAAAAAATCCGTTTCTTTCTTTAACAGGTGTCTGAAGTTCCTGAACCAACGCTGTTTTTCCAACCCCTGAAGTACCTGGAATCAACAAAACTTCACCATAACCACTACTAATGTGCTCAAATAAGTCCAGCAGCCGTTTAATTTCCTTGTCACGCCCATAAAGTCCTGTCGGAATCGTCAGTTTATCCATTTTATCCATTTTCCAGTAATTGCTTCACGCAAAAATCATTTTTTTCAATAATCTGCAGGGGAATGATATTAAAACTGAGGTTGCAGGAAGATTTCAATCGTTTTTGCCGGTCGATTATTCAAATTATCAACTTCACTTGATGAAACTTTTTGGTCGTAAACATTATTTCTATAGATTTTTACGCACTAAATAAAAAAACGTTGCCCTATTAGCCTCACTCATCCTCGCTCTTATTATCGTCATTTCCTGAATACCCGGCAAAGAAAATCTCCTCTCCTTTTGCAGTTAAATCCAACATTATCAAAACTAACAAAACCTTATTGGGTTCATTTCAAATTCAAAAATAATTTTTTCTCCCTCACCTATGTTAATTCACCATTAACTGCCATCCGGAAGAATTAACGCTTAATTAAGACCAGCTTAAAATACACGCAATGGTATAGCCCTTCTTTTGTAATGTCAAAACAAACGACAAACAACAAACCAAAAAAAACAAGAAGACAATGAAAAATCGATTTAAATTAATGAGCCTCCTGATGGGGTTAGGATTGATAGTCACCTTTTCATCTTGCGAAGATGACGACGATCCAGTTGTAAAAGAGGAAAATGGTGAAGCATCCAGTTTAATTATCACTGAAAATGTCACCGCTAATACGACCTGGACAAGCGATAGCGTATATGTACTGGGTGGTAGAATTGCTGTTGAAGACGGAGCCACTCTTACCATAGAGCCAGGTACAGTAATTAAAGGTGAAGCAGGAACCGGTGCCAGCGCTACAGCATTAGTTGTTGCCCGCGGAGGTCAAATAATGGCAGAAGGTACTGCTGAAAAGCCTATTATTTTCACAACTGTTGGTGACAATATCATGCCATCAGATATTGAAGCTGGAAACATTGCCAGTCCCAATATGCAACCGGACGTTGCCGGCCTTTGGGGTGGTGTAATAATTCTTGGTAATGCACCTATTTCCGCATCAAACGATGCCGGTGATGTTACTGAAATCAACATCGAAGGAATACCCTCATCCGATCCTAATGGATTATATGGTGGTAACGAAGCTGCCGACAACTCAGGTGTATTCAAATATGTATCTATCCGTCACGGTGGTAGTGATATTGGAGAAGGTAACGAAATTAACGGTCTTACACTTGGAGGTGTTGGTTCGGGAACAACAATCGAAAACATTGAAATAGTATCTAACCAGGACGATGGTATCGAATGGTTTGGTGGTACTGTTAACGTAAAAAATGCCGTTGTATGGAATGTTAACGATGATGGATTAGACGCCGACCAGGCATGGGCAGGTACTGTTGACAACTTTATGGTAATTACTGTTGCAGGTCACAGTTTCGAACTTGACGGCCCCGAAGGGAGCATGACCAATGCCGGATACACCATAAAAAACGGTATTGTTATTGCCAACAATGATTCCCGTTCATCAGAAGACCTGATTAATACCGATGATAATACCAGTGTTGCATTCGACAATATTTTCTTTACCGGAATTAATGAAAACCAAATCAACCGTGTAACCCACGACATAGGTACAGTATCATTTCAGAACATAGTACTTAACGTTGCTGAAGCTGACCTCATTAATCATGTAAATGGTGAAGTTGTTCCTGATGGCGTTACTGCTGGCACCGAGCCAAAATCAGGTGTCAATGTTTCAGCATTTGATGGCTGGAGCTGGGCTGCTGCCGCAGGTGCAACCAATTACACAGGAGAGGGATATGAAAAAGAAGCAGTAAATGTTACCGTAACCGAGAACATTACTGAAAATACTACCTGGAGCAAAAACAATGTTTACATTCTGGGTGGAAGAATTGCAGTAGAAGCTGGTGCCACACTTACTATTGAGCCCGGAACTGTAATTAAAGGAGAATCCGGAACAGGGGCAAGTTCAAAAGCTCTTGTAGTTGCGCGTGGAGCCGAAATTATGGCGGAAGGAACTGAGGAGGCTCCTATTATTTTCACCTCTGTTGGTGACGACATCATGCCTTCTGATATTGCGGCAGGAAACTTTGCCAGTCCTAATTTGGAGCCAGACGTAAGCGGCCTTTGGGGTGGTGTAATTATCCTTGGTAGTGCGCCTATTTCTGCATCAAACGATGCCGGTGATGTTACAGAAATTAACATCGAAGGAATTCCTTCATCCGATCCAAACGGAATGTATGGTGGTAACGATACAGAAGACAATTCAGGTATTTTCAAATATGTTTCTATCCGCCACGGTGGAAGTGATATAGGAGAGGGTAACGAAATTAACGGTCTTACACTTGGAGGTGTTGGTTCGGGAACAGCCATCGAAAACATTGAAATAGTATCTAACCAGGATGATGGTATCGAATGGTTTGGTGGTACTGTTAATGTTAAAAATGTAGTTGTATGGAATGTTAACGACGACGGATTAGACGCGGATCAGGCATGGGCAGGTACAGTTGACAATTTTATGATCGTCACTGTTGCAGGTCACAGTTTCGAACTTGACGGACCGGAAGGCAGCATGACCAATGCCGGATATACCATTAAAAACGGTGTTGTTATTGCCAACAATGATTCCCGTACATCAGAAGACCTGATCAATACGGATGACAATACCAGTGTTGCTTTCGACAATATCTTCATTACAGGTATTGGTTCAAACAAAATCAACCGTACCACTCACGATGTAGGTACCGTATCTTTTTCAAACATTGTATTAGATGTTGATGCAGCCAGCCTGGCAGATCACATTAATGACAGTGACAACGTACCTGCCGGTATCACAGCCGGAACAGCTCCTGCAACCGATATTGATTCTTCAGTATTTGGATGGACCTGGGCAAATGCTGCGGATGTGTTAAACTATTAACCAAAATTATAAGACCAATAAAAAACAGGCCTGCAGTCCTTCAACAATGCAGGTCTGTTTTTTACATTACTAAAAATATCGCTGAAACAAACGGATAAATACGATGAAAAAAATACTGACTATTACACTTCTGTTACTAATAGCCACCCTCACCTATGCACAAAAAGGACTTATAAGAGGAACTGTTTATGACGGATCGACCGGGGAAACTCTGGTTGGTGTAAGTGTAGTTATAAAAGACACCTATACAGGAACAGCTACCGACCTTGACGGTAAATTTGAATTGGAAGCAGAACCAGGAAACTATGATTTGAACCTTTCTTTCATCTCTTTTCAACCTATGGTTATTGAAGATGTAGAGGTTAAACCGAATGATGTAACTGTTTTAAACAACCTGCAAATGGGTGAAAGTACGGTTGAACTGGAAGGTGTGGTGGTAACCGCCAGAGCTATTCGGAACACAGAGGCTGCCCTTCAAACCATGAAAGCCAAATCCTCGGTAATGCTTGATGGCATTTCTGCTGCTAAAATGGAGCTGATTGGTGATGGTAATGCAGTTGAAGCCGCTAAACGGGTAACCGGTGTTACTGTGGAGAACGGCAAATATGTTTACGTGCGCGGGCTGGGTGACCGCTACTCTAAAACCACCCTTAATAATGTGGATATTCCCGGACTGGATCCGGACAAGAACAGTATTCAGATGGATATCTTCCCCACGAATCTCATCGACAATATAATTGTCAGCAAAAACTCTACTGCTGATTTGCCGGCAGATTTTACCGGGGGCCTGATGAATATTACCACCAAAGATTTTCCCGATAAAAAAATATTCAACCTCTCAGTTGGTACAGCCTTTAATCCGAATGTTCATTTCAACTCCGATTATCTGACATACGAAGGAGGAGATACCGACTGGATGGGATTTGATGATGGCACCCGGGCACTTCCTGATGCAGCACGTCAACCCGATATGCCTACTCCCATTAGCGGCGCAACCGATGAGGAAGTAAATGAATTCGCAAGAAGTTTTAACCCACAACTGGGGGCAAAAACCGAAAGCCCGCTACTTGATCACAGCGTAAGTCTTTCACTTGGCAATCAAATAAAACTCAACGACAAGAATAATGCATCTAAACTGGGATATGTTTTGTCATTATCATACAAAACAGAGTATGAATATGACGATGACATCCAGTATGGTGAGTTCCAAAAGCAAAAAGACCCTGAAAAAAATGAAATGGTTTATGCAACTCTTCGGGAAGGGGCAACAGGAAATCAAAATGTATTGGTAGGTCTGTTGGGTGGTATTGCCTATAAAAATAACTTCAACAAAATACGGCTGACTGCCATGCATCTACAGAATGGAAACAGTGAGGCAGGACAGTTTGACATTAATAACAGCCCGGATGCTGTAGGTCAGTCGGGTTACTTTGCCGAATCAGATATCTTAAATTATACGCAACGTTCCCTTACAAATGTTTTACTCAACGGAACCCATGTTTTTGAAAAGCGAGGCTGGGAAATTGATTGGCGCCTGTCTCCGACTTTTTCCACTTCGGATGATCCCGATATCCGAAAAACGGCTTTCACCTATCGTACCGATGGGGACGTAACGTTTAGTGCAGGAGCAGGTGGTAACCCTTCCAGAAGTTGGCGAGAACTGAATGAAATAAATACCACAGCGAAATTAGATCTTACAAAAGATTACAGTTTATTTGGTAATTCAGCGAAATTGAAATTTGGAACGAGTCATGCTTACAAAAAACGGGATTATGAAATTCTCCTCTATAACATCCAGTTTTGGGGAGGCCAATCCTGGGACGAGCCGGATGCAACACAAGTGCTTAACCCTGAAAATATTTATCCAAACAGCCCAAATTCCATTTATTATATGAATGGTAACAGTAATCCAAATCCCAATGCTTACGAATCGACTGTTAACAATACTGCTGGGTATGTATCCAACGAATTTGAACCCATCGCGAATCTGAAAACCATATTGGGACTTCGTATGGAGAACTATGTTCAGACACATACCGGACGTGATCAAAAATTTGCCAGCGGAAATACTGAAACAGGTCATAACCTGGACAATGAAAAAGTGCTGGAATCAATGGATTTTTTTCCATCTGTCAGCCTCATTTACTCCCTTACAGATGCGCAGAATTTGAGAGCCTCCTGGTCGCGGACAATCGCCAGACCATCGTTCAAGGAACTTTCATTTGCCCAGATTATGGATCCCATCAGCGGAAATACCTTTAACGGAGGGTTATTTCCTTATCCCGATTGGGATGGCAAGCTTACAGAAACCTATATCAACAATATTGACTTTCGGTGGGAAGTCTTCAGCGACAGAGGCCAAAACGCTTCGGCAAGTATTTTCTACAAGGAGTTCAACGATCCTATAGAATTGGTTCGTATTGCCTCACAGCAAACCGGAACCGGTTACCAGCCAAGAAATGTAGGTGATGGAACGCTTTATGGTCTGGAGCTTGAATTCAGTAAAAATCTGGATTTTGTCTCCCCTGTCTTGCAATATCTAAACATCAACGCGAATCTAACTCTGGTAGAATCAAAAATTGAAATGACCGATACCGAGTATGAATCACGGAAGTCCTATGAAAAAACCGGAGAGTCAATAGACCAAACAAGAGATATGGCAGGTCAGTCGCCCTATGTAATTAACGCTGGTATCAGCTACAACAACTTTGATACAGGCTGGGCTGCCGGCTTCTTTTATAATGTCAAAGGCGAAACTCTGTCCATTGTGGGCACCAGTTTATTTCCGGATGTTTACGTAAAACCCTTCCACAGTTTAAATCTCAGCATGAACAGGAAATTTGGCGAAGACCAGAGAACTAAAATTGATTTTAAAGTATCAAATATTCTGGATCAGAGTCGCGAAAACTATTACAAATCTTATGGTACTGAAGACGAAGTTTACAGCTTTTTTAATCCGGGGCGAACATTCAGCATAGGCCTGAGTTATAAATTTTAATTAATGAAGAATAAAAAGATCGAATAAAAAGCCTGAATTTTAGTCCTAAAGGAAGGACGACGGATGGAACCATCCTTAAAAAAAATAATGGTTTTTCGATCTCTTTAAAATAAAGGATCATCCGTTTGTTGAAGTCGGGAGAGGCCTGTCGGAGAAGTCCGCAGGCCTTTCCTTTTTTCAGGCTTTTCAGCCTGAGGGTTCACATTCCACTCAGGCTTTTCAGCCTGAATCCCAAGCCTGCCAGGTATGCATGCAACTCTTAGGCAATGGATTTGTCGATGAAGGGGTTTCGCAATTTTGTGCTAAAGATGATGTGTACATAGTTCTTAACTAATGATTGTGGCATAATCTTAGATCATTACGCCCCGATAGGGCTAAGTTATTACGCCCCGTTGGGGCTAAATTAATGGATTTTTTTAGCATCAGGCCTTACAGCCTGTGCTAAATATGTCGCCCCTTTGGGGCTTTTAATATAGCCCCAAAGGGGCGTGATAAAAAAGCAATGGTTGCAAGGCCTTTGCTAAATAGTTAGCCCCTTTGAGGCTTGTTCTAATATACCTCCAAGGGGTTGCGATAATATGCAATGATTGCAAAGCCTTCGATTATTAATAGGGGGAAAAGCCCCATTAGCCCCCACGGGGCGAAATAGTTTGATTTTTACCTTCTTCTGAACAACCTCCCGATTCTTCAAATTATTGAAGGCCTCTCCTTTCTCTGGCTCTAGGCCTCACACTTATTTCAGCTCTCACCGGATAATGATCAGATATAAATAAATCATCATCCCGCACCTCATCCACTGCATGCTCCAGAACATCGAAATAGGCATTTACAAAAATATAGTCGATGCGGGTTCCGGCAAATTCCCGGTCAAAGGCGTTGTAAGTAATATTTCCTCCACTGGTATTTTTGGTAAGATCTTCTGCATTCCACAAAAGAGCCTGATCATTACCACCTGTTGTTAAACGGTTATAGGTGGCTGACTCTCTTAATGCATTAAAATCACCGGTAAGAATCACTGCGGCAGTACCCGCAATTTCGTTTATTTGATTGAGCAACATTTCAGCGCTTTTTTTCCGGGCCTCTTCACTGATGTGACTAAAATGTGTATTGAATACAAAAAAGGGATAACCGCTGGAAATACTTTTCAGCTTAACCCAGCTTACAATACGCGGATAATGTGTGTCCCAACTCATACTACCGGGTACATCCGGTGTTTCTGAAAGCCAGAAATGATCGCTTTCCATCAGTTCAAACAACGACCTGTGATAAAAAACCGGGCAGGCTTCCCCTTTTTCTTTCCCATTCATGCGACCTGCTGAAACAAATTCATAATCACTCAATATTTCTTTCAGGTCGTTTAACTGATTGGGCAAAACTTCCTGCATCCCGATTACACCAGGATGGCGGGCCTTCAGATATCCGGAAACCAATGGGACACGCTTCGCCCACTGATTTTCCTGGTCGCCAGCATGATCGAGCCGGACATTAAAGGACATCACTTCAAAAGATTCATCACGTTGATTACAAGAAAAAAGGGTGAATAGAGCTAATAAGATTGTCGGGATTATTTTTTCCATTTTTAGAAAACATTAATTCGCGATAAAAAATACCATTTAATAGCAGTAGACTGTTAGATTTTGATTTATAATATTTTAGATTTAAGATGAATCATATACCGAAGCTTCGGGATTGATAATCTGATTATTAACACAAACAACCCGAAAGCCTTAAACAATTAATTATTATGTCATGACAAAAGATTAACGAACTATTTGAATAGTATGGGACTTTAAAAATCAGTAAAATGTAAGGTCAGTATTATTTAGGTTCGTTACCAAAACTGATCTGATCCACATTCATCCATGTACCAATTGAAAATAAGCGTTATTGGAAATGCATCAAAGCAATCTGTTTTAAGAACTGAAATCTGCCGGTCACTATCGACACTAAATTTACAAAAACCTCCTGAAATCGCAAAAACATCATCACATCACCTTCCAACACAATATCTGAAATCTAACCCAGCCATACTTCCATATTCTTATTTTTCTGCCATTTCGCCTTACAACCTTCCAGCTTCCACCATCAACCACTAACATCAAACGATCTTTAGAATCTTAGAACCTCTAGTTTTTTCATAATTTATTTGACAAATCAAATAAACAAATAACTTTACGGGTCATATTGAACTCTTCAATCTTAAAAAGTTATTCATGAAAAATCAACCAAAAAGCGCCATGTCCCGGCGCCAATTTTTAGGAACCACTGTAGCCGGACTGGCAGGTATAACTATGTTTTCGTCTCTATTGTCGTGCAATAAAAAAAATGCTGACAGCGATATCAAATTAGGTTTTATCGGAATGGGACGTCAGTCAATGTATCTGCTTGACGGCTTTATTCAATTACCCGGAGTGAAAGTAGTAGCCGGTTGTGATGTTTACGGCATCAAAAGAAAGCGTTTTGAGAATCGTGTGAATAAACATTATCAAGAGGCAGGAAAAGAGGTACAGATATCCACTTACGAAAAATACCAGGAATTGCTACAGCGGAAGGACATTGATGCCGTAGTCATTGCCACACCCGATCACTCACATGCAATGATTGCCATTGCAGCCTGTAAAGCAGGTAAAGATGTCTATCTGGAAAAACCACTGACCTTTACCATAAAGGAAGGACAGGAACTTGTGAAAGCAGTCCGCGAAAACGACCGTATCCTGGCCGTTGGAAGCCAGCAACGGTCCGACCCCAACTTCCAGCATGCTGTTAAACTGGTTCAGGATGGTGCCCTTGGGAAAATCGATAAAATACATGCCTATGTGGGAGCTCCTCCTACGCCTTACGATCTGCCAAAAGAATCGATTCCAGAAGATTTGAACTGGGATTTATGGCTGGCATCTCTGCCGAAAAGCATCCATTTCAATCATCAACTAAATCCACCCATTTCTCTGGATCCGCCACAAGACGAGCAGCTTTGGGGTGCCTGGCGCTGGTATAAAGAGATGGGTGGCGGCTTTACCACCGACTGGGGTGCACACATGTTTGATGTTGCCCAATGGGCCCTTAAAATGGACGGAAGTGGCCCGGTGGAAATTTCCCCAATAGAAGATGGAACTGAGTACATGCAATTTGTATATGAAAACGGAGTTGTGATGACATCAGAACCTTTCGACGAAGAGCTGACCAAAGGAGTGAAATTCATTGGCGAAAAAGGATGGATAGAAATTTCACGGGGCCATTTTAAAGCCTCCGACAACAATTTTCTACCAAAAAAGTCGGATGCTTCCGGCTCCGTAGCCTATGAAACTGCTGTTCCACACTTGTCCAACTTTATTGAATCAACAATCAAACGACAGGATCCGATTGTTTCTGTGGAAACAGGACATAGCAGTTGCACGGTATGTACTCTGGGAAATATTGCATGTGAACTTAAACGTACCATAAAATGGAATCCGGCCACACAAACATTTGTTGATGATGAAGATGGAGAAGCAACAAAAATGTTGCACTACAAATATCGTGATGGATGGAATTTGGTTTAAAAGAGAGATCGGATCATATTAATAATTGACAACTAAACCCCGGAAAATTTATTTTAATTTTCCGGAAAATAATCAATTTGTCCGCAGATAACACCCAATCACACACAAAAAGCTATCAGGCAGCTTAAAAAATGGCAAAGCCAAAAAAGTTGTAAAGCATCTATAATTTATGTGTTAATCAGTTAGATCTGCGGACAAATTATTAAAATGATCTAAGTCAATTTCCCTCTGTCGTCTGACGCTTTGACCCACAGAAAAGTCCATTCATAAAGAAACCCATTCTCCGATATCTGCTGATTTCCTGAAAGCGTCAATCACTTTCATATTATTAACGGCATCCTGTCCGGAAACAGGTACAGGCTTATTTTCTTTTACCGCCTGAGCAAATCCATCCATCATTAATCCATAAGCATTGCACACCGGAAAGACGACGTCACGGGTCCCCATGCCATCCGTAACAGTAATTTTTGAAGGCACATCCACGTATGTATTAAAAGGTATGTGAATGGTAATGCTTCCGGAAGAACCAACAATATCAACCTTCTGAAAAGCCTGCGATGAAGTGGAGACAGTGAAAGTTGCCCGGGGTCCTTCAAAATCAAGAATTCCGGAAAAATGCATGTCGGTGCCAAACTCCGGATGTTTGGTTTCAAGAGCCATTACTCGTCCGGGCTCTGTGTTCAATAAAAAGCGGGGCACCGAAATGGCATAACATCCGATATCCATAAGAGCACCACCTCCATATTCAGGAATATTCCGAATATTAGAGGGAGATGGATTGTTGTAAGAAAATGAAGTGTGAATATACTGAATATGTCCGATCTGCTTAGACCTTATAATATCACGGGCATGCTGCCACATGGGATGAAACATATACATAAAACCTTCCATCAGCGGGACATCAGCCTCCCGGGCATTGCTTACCATCTCCATGGCCTCCTGAGCATCCATTCCCAAAGGCTTTTCGCATAAAACAGGTTTACCGGCTTCAATGGCCTTATTCACCCATTCCTTATGCTTATGATTGGGTAAGGGGATATAGATCATGTCCACATCAGGATTTCTAAGCACTGCGTCGTAAGAATTAAACCAAAGAGGAATATCAAATTCCAGGGCCACCGAAGCCGCCTTTTCGATATTTCTAGAACCAATGGCGTACGATTCACAATGCACACTATCCTGAAGCGGAAGCACCATTCGTTTTACATAATGATTGGATGTTCCCAGGATTCCTATCCGTAATTTTTTCATAAGAAATTAATTTGTTTCGTTTGGGTAGCTTACAGCAATAAATCGATAGCTAGGGTCTGGCCTGTTTTATTGATAACCACTTTGCATATAGTAACCCAATAATTATTCTCTATAAAATTAATAAACTTCTAAGGAGTCTTTACAAACATGAACAATAAGTTCCTGAAAATTCATAAATTTGACAATATGGATTCAAAAATTTTCCCCTTCCATAAAAGTATAATTTATGGGCTCTGATGGCAACAATACTAATTCACAAACAACCAACAGATTTTGGTTTTCGCTTGATAATGCAGCTAAAATTTTTCCGGCCATAATTACCAAAGAGGTTACCGCTGTGATCAGGTTGACAGCAAAGCTAAAACAACCTGTTAACATCCGGGCCTTCAGAAAAGCTGTATTAAAGGCTGAGAGGCGGTTCCCTTATTATCTGGTTCAGCTCCGGACAGGGTTTTTCTGGTACTACCTCGAACACTTGCCTCAACACATCCCCATAAATGTTGATAACCAACAATATTGCAAAAAGTTTTCAAAAGGGGGTTTATTACTACGATTTCTGATCATAAACAACAGCATCAGCCTCGAAACTTCTCATATCCTGACCGATGGCGCCGGCGCTTTTGAGTTTTTCAGAACCGTTCTGATCCTCTATTTTAAAGAATGCGGAATGGAAATTCCGGAAAGTTACCGATTCAAAAAGCCCGAAGATTCCATACCAGAAGAGGAATATGAAGATGCCTACAAGCGACATTTCAGGGAAGAAATTCCTCCCATGTTGAGAAGATCAAACGCTTTTCATCTTCATTATCCACTTAAACAAAGACCCCGATTCGAACAAAACATCGCCATTGTAGCATTGCAGGATATAAAACAAATTGCAAAACAAAAAGGAGTCAGCATCACAGTGTTCCTTACAGCGGTCTATCTTCATACACTTCAGGATGTCTATGAAAATTTGAATACATTGAGCAGATTAAAAGTAAATAAAATTCTGCGTGTTCAGGTGCCGGTGAATCTGAGAAACATTTTTTCTTCAAGAACCATGCGAAATTTCTCACTGTTTGTAATGCCCGAAATTGATCTTAGACTTGGTCATTATTCCTTTGATGAAATAATACGCTCCACTTATCATCAGATGCAACTGGAAACCGAAAAGAAACTGATCCATAAAAACATCTCAAGAAATGTTGGAAGCGAGAAAAAATTATATATCCGAAGCATCCCCCTATTCATTAAAAGTTTGATCCTCAAACTTAAGTTCTATTCCCTGGGAACAAGCCAGTACAGTGGGGTTGTTACAAACCTGGGGAAAGTGGAGTTACCTCAGGATTTCAACACTTTAATTGATCATTTTATACTTACAGCCCCGCCCCCAAACAAAATGTTGAAATTAACCTGTGCAACCATTGGATTTGATGACAAACTAGTACTTAGCTTTGGCAATATCACCACTTCCGGAGAATTTGAACACAAATTTCTTGAATTCCTGAAAAGTCAAAATATTGCTGTTGAACTGCAATCAAACTAAATGATATGATAAAATGTCCCTATTGTGGAGTAGAGCTGGAAGAGAATGCCAATTTCTGTTCCTTGTGTGGTGAACCGCTTGTTGAAATAAACAAAGACAATCTGGCATTTATCAGCTCGAGAACCACACAGCGCCGGGAAAAAATAATGACAGATTATCAGAAGCTCACCGGAGCCCAAAAAAGAAAGATATTCTGGAAAATTTCGGCCATGATCCTTCTATCGGCTGCCATCATTACTCTGATAATTGATCTCACCGCCAATCAATCCATTACCTGGTCAAAATATCCGGTGACGGTAAGCCTTGTGCTTCTGCTCAACATTATCACGGCTACTTTCTGGTATAAACGAACCATATTATGGTTTTCATTCAGCTTTCTATCTACCTCGGCCATGCTGATTCTGCTTGATATCTATGCGGAAGGAACCGGATGGGGAATGAAACTGGGCATACCGCTGCTATTGGCAGCCTATGTCATTGTATTTATGCTTATAAACCGGATCAAAGCAGCCCGGGAAAAAGGACTAAATATTATTGCATATTCACTCACTGCTTCCGGATTATTGTCATTATGCATAGACGGAATCATTTCTCTTTATGCCAGAGACTCTTTAAGTTTTGGTTGGGGGCTGATTGTACTGGTTTCAGCAATCACTATTTCATTTCTGCTGTTGTATATTCATTATCGGTTGAAGAAGGTAACCGACTTAAAACGGTTTTTTCATCTTTAAACTTATTTCAATAAATCGTTAGACATTAAGTTTTAAGTGACAATAGACCGTTAGTCCCGACCCTTCGGAATTAGATATGAGATTTAAGATGAATCGAATCCCGACGCTTCGGGATTGATAATATGGTTGTTGATATAAATAATTCACAGATGTTAAGCAATTGAATATTAATCAATTAAAAAAGCTTAAGGCTGTAGTTCGCATTTGCGTTGATAATTCCTTTGTTTCAAAATTTCTTTATTGGTAGAAAAGAAAACGATCTACCCCTGTAGTAAAAGATTGCGTCTCCCGATATCGTCCCTCATCGGGAGCGCAATGACACCCTCCCACTTTTTATATGGAAGAGGTTGGAAGAGGGCTATGCCCGAAGCAATCTCTAAACGATTAAATGCAATTTAAAAAATCCGCCACAACTCATTCCATAAATCCCTGCCAGCCACCATAAACAAAAATAAACTACCCAGCCAGCCATGGTAAATCCCAAGCGGCCAGATGTTTTGCCATCTGAAATAAGCCACCAGAAAAGCCATTTCCATAACAAAGGTAAACCCCATAAGCGGTAAGGACGATGAATGAACAAGAGAAAACAGAACAGAAACCAAAAGAACAACCTGATAATTTTTAAGCTGAAGGGACGAAATCGATTTTAAATTACCGGCGATTATCGAAATTACAAGAAATTGCTGAATGATTCCCCACAAAGGATAAAGAACTAAAACCGGGATCAAATTCCAGTTGAAGAATTCAGCATTCACTAAAAATCCATACCAGAAAATACCGGTAGTAAGCAACACTGCATAAGGCAAAAGAAATAAAAATGTATGCTTAAAATGTTCTGCCCGAAATCCCCATTTTTTCAAAACTCTTTTATCGGCCTTATACCTGTTAAAAAAATAAAGCCCCCAGAATAAGCTGGCAGCAACAATGAAAAATACGCGCAATTCCAGCCAGTCCATAAACACATATTTCGATGCACCCGTTATGAATACAGCGAGAATTTCAAACCATTTTCTTTTGTCTGCCTCCTCCACTATAAGCTAAATATCAAGTTTCATGTTGCAGCAAGTTTCTAATAATTCCTTTTATCAGATCTCCTTTATCCATTTTCAATATTCTCATTGTATTGCCTGAAGATACTCTTCCAAAAAACGTTGATCATTGGCATCACTATCTCCATAATGTACCCGGATGGAATCCAGTTTTTGGTGCATCGTTTCTCTTACATCGTTATAATCGGGCTCGTTATAAACATTTTGCATCTCTTTTGGGTCTTCCTTCAAATCGTAAAGTTCCCACTCATCAATGTCATAATAAAAATGCATCAGCTTGTACCTTTCGGTGGCAACCCCATAATGTCGTTTAACCATATGAATAGACGGATACTCATAATAAGTATAATAAACAGAATTTCGCCAATTCGTATCCTCCCCTTTCATTAATTTGCGCATTGACTTTCCCTGCATATCTTCGGGAATATCCACACCTGCGTAATCAAGAAAAGTAGGCGCAAAATCAAGATTCTGAACCAGGGCCTCACTCACTGTCTGCGAATCAATTTCTTTGGGATACCGAACCATCAAAGGAGTGCGAAACGATTCTTCATACATAAACCGCTTATCGAACCAACCATGTTCTCCAAGATAAAAACCCTGATCGGATGTATAAACCACAATGGTGTTTTCGGCAAGTCCGTTTGCATCCAGATAATCCAGTACACGCCCTACATTTTCGTCGACACCGGCAATGCAGCCCATATAATCCTGCATGTATCTCTGATAGCGCCATTGCATCAGTTCAGTAGAATCCATCTGAGAATACCGCTTCTTAAAATCTTCATTCATCGGCCGGTATGCGCTATCCCAGGCTTCCTTTTGTTCAGTACTCATACGCCCGGTATTTCTTTTGAAAGCTCCGATTCCCCATTCGAGCGTTTCCTCAATGCCAAGTTCCTCCATCACCTCAGGATATATTTTCGAATCGCCTGCCCAGTTCATATCTTCAAGAATATTCATCTCGGACTCTTTGGCAGCAGTGCCCCGGTTTTCATAATCATCAAATAGTGTTTCAGGTTCAGGAAATGTTTTATCAATAAATTCCTTAAAATGTCTTTCCGCCGGTTCCCATTCGCGATGCGGAGCTTTATGATGGTATAACAAACAGAAAGGGCGTTCGGGATCACGCAACTTGTCAAGCCATTCAATCGACATGTCTGTGGTAACATCAGTTACATACCCGGGAATACGCCGGGTTTCTCCATTAATAATAAAATCAGGATTGTAATAGTGCCCCTGCCCGGGAAGAACAGCAGAATAATCAAAACCCTGGGGCATTCCGTCAAGATGAATTTTCCCTATTAGTGCTGTGCTATATCCCGATTCCTGAAGCATTTTGGGAAAGCTGTTCTGGTTCCAGTTAAAAGGCTGCACATTATCAACCTTCCCGTTCACGAAGCTGTGTTTCCCTGTCAGCATCACGGCACGACTGGGAGCACAAATTGAATTTGTAACCGTCGCGCGGGTAAAGATTATCCCTTCATCAGCAATCCGATCAATATTGGGTGTCTTAATCAGGCCTTCGTGATAGGCACTGATGGCCTGAAAAGCATGATCATCTGTCATAATGAATAAAATATTGGGACGATCAACTTCTTTTTCTTTGGGAGAACAAGCAGTAAACATGACCAATAAAACAAGGCCGGCAGATATTAACAGAGTTCTTTTCATAGCTGGTGCTGATTTCCGTTGAGCACTTAAATCTATGCATTTACGGGATGATTTGCAAAATCTGATGAGGTTAATACGAATTTGCCAGGCCCCACCAATGGCCTACCGGGCACACTGTAATTGCTCCCACTGCAAGAAAACATCTTGTGAAACTTAAGTTTACCGTTGCCGAGGACAATAGACCGTTAGATTTTTGCAATAGAACGTTAGATTTTTAGATGTTAGAAGTTAGATGGATTGTTTCATATTGAAAAAACAACTTTTTAACACTTTGAGTGTTTTGAATTTAAACAATTGTCTGACAATTTATTACAAAAGCTTAACGGCCTATTGCATAATTATTTAATATTTCTGATGTTTTTTTCCCACTCCCAGGCAGTCTCTAATGTTTCTTCGAGCGATTTTTCAGCCTTCCATCCTAATTCCATATTGGCAAAAGAAGTATCGGCCCATATTTTCTCAATATCACCGGCACGGCGTCCGGTTATCCGGTACTTCAGATCAACACCGGTAACTTTAATGAAAGTTTTAACCAATTGCATAACCGAATAACCATTACCTGTACCCACGTTGAAATACTCATAGGCGCTTTTTTGTTTCTTCTTCAAAAGCCGGTTAATTGCCACCACATGCGCTTTGGCAAGATCAACGACATTGATATAGTCGCGGATGGCAGTCCCGTCCTCAGTGTTATAATCATCCCCGAAAATCATAAGTTCATCACGGAGCCCGGCAGCTGTCTGGGTAATAAAAGGAACCAAATTATTAGGCACCCCCACGGGCAACTCACCGATCAGACCGGAGGGATG